>NZ_RCOA01000105.1:0-12531 GCF_004307585.1 Pseudomonas sp. Sample_20
CTTCGCGAGCAGGCTCGCTCCCACCTTGGAACCCGGTCCCCTGTGGGAGCGAGCCTGCTCGCGAAGGGGCCGGTCAGGACGCCGCAAATTCGCGGATCTACACTTTACGGATGACGGTTGCGCACTAAACCCGCAAAATGCAACGATTCCGGCAATTATCGACGATGGTTCCACGAGAACCGTCGCCAAAGCCATCGTTCCAATCAGACTGGGCCTGCTGACTCTATGCGAATGCGCCTTATGTTACTGGGCGGCGGAAATGCCCTTGGGCAGGCGCTGATTCGCCTCGGTGCGGAAGAAGACATCGGTTTCCTCGCCCCCCGCCCGCCCGAAAACGGCTGGGATGCCGCGAGCCTCACCCAACTGCTCGACGACACCCGTCCCGATGCGTTGATCAACCTCGCCTACTATTTCGACTGGTTCCAGGCCGAGAGCGTCAGCGAAAGCCGCATGACCGGTCAGGAACGCGCCATCGAGCGTCTGGCCGAACTGTGCCAGCACCACAACATTGTCCTCGTGCAGCCGTCGAGCTATCGCGTGTTCGACGGCTCGCGGGCCACGGCCTACAGCGAAAAAGACGAACCGGTGCCGCTGGGCCTGCGCGGTCAGGCCTTGTGGCGCATCGAGCAAAGCGTGCGCGCGACCTGCCCGCAACATGTACTGCTGCGGTTTGGCTGGCTGCTCGACGACAGCCCGGACGGCACCCTCGGGCGCTTCCTCGCCCGGGCGGAAAAACCCGAAGAGTTGCTGCTGGCCGATGATCGGCGCGGCAATCCGACTCCGGTCGATGACGCCGCGCGAGTGATCATCTCCGTGCTCAAGCAACTCGACTGCGCCGCGCCGCTGTGGGGCACTTACCATTACGCCGGCCACGAAGCGACCACACCGCTGGCGCTGGGCCAGGCGATTCTCACCGAAGCACGCAGCCTGCATCCGCTGGCGATCGAAGCACCGACCGCGCAGGCCCACGCCGCGCGCCCGGACGCCGCCGAAGAACCGCAACACGCGGTGCTGGCCTGCAAGAAAATTCTCCACACTTTCGGGATCAAACCGCGCGCCTGGCGTGCCGCACTCCCGGGTCTACTGGATAGGTTCTACCGACATGGCTGAAGCAACGGTTTTAATCACTGGCGGAGCCGGATTCATCGGCTCGCACCTGACCGATGCCTTGCTCGCCAAGGGCTATGCGGTTCGCGTGCTCGACGACCTGTCGACCGGCAAGCGCAGCAACCTGCCGCTGGACAATCCCAAGGTCGAACTGGTGGTCGGCGATGTCGCCGATGCCGCTTTGGTCGCCCGCGCCATGCAAGGTTGCAACGCTGTCGCGCATCTGGCGGCCGTGGCCTCGGTGCAGGCCTCGGTGGACGATCCGGTGAAAACCCACCAGAGCAATTTCATCGGCACCCTGAATGTCTGCGAAGCCATGCGTCTGGCCGGGGTCAAGCGGGTGGTGTATGCCTCCAGCGCGGCGGTGTACGGCAACAATGGCGAGGGCGAGTCGATTGATGAAAACACGCCAAAAGCGCCGCTGACACCCTATGCCTCGGACAAACTGGCCGGTGAGCAGTACTTCGATTTCTACCGTCGCCAGCATGGCCTGGAACCGGCAATTTTTCGCTTCTTCAACATCTTCGGCCCCCGCCAGGATCCGTCCTCGCCGTATTCCGGGGTGATCAGCATTTTCAGCGAGCGCGCCTCGAAGGGTTTGCCGATCACCGTGTTTGGCGATGGCGAGCAGACTCGCGATTTCCTCTATGTCGGTGATCTGGTGGATTTGCTGGTGCAGGCGCTGGAAAAGCCTGATGTACAGGAAGGCGCGGTCAATGTTGGCTGGAATCAGGCGATGAGCCTGAAGCAGATGCTCGAAGCGTTGAAATCGGTAATCGGTGAGTTGCCGCCCGTGAGTTACGGGCCTGCGCGTTCGGGTGATATTCGCCATTCGCGAGCGGATAACCGACGCTTGCTGCAGCGCTTTGAAATGCCGCCGCAGACGCCGATGAGTGTGGGCTTGGCGCGGTTGCTCGGGCGCTCCTGAGAAGCCCCTCACCCTAGCCCTCTCCCAGGGGGAGAGGGAACTGACTGAGGTGTTTGTGAGAAGTACGCCGACTTGCGATACCCAGTCGAACTCAGGTTTTGAACAACACACAAATCGGCTCCCTCTCCCCCGGGAGAGGGCTGGGGTGAGGGGCCCGGGCCTCCAACGCCCCACATGACTCAGCACCAAATGAAAAAGGCGCCCTTCATCAGGCGCCTTTTTCACGGCCGGAATATCGCTATCCCTGTGGCGAGGGAATGTTATCCCCCGATCGACTGCGTACGGTCGTCGTCAGGTCTGTGCCTGCCCGCCACCAAGCCTCATTCACCACCACGTGAACGTTCGGTAAAAATCAGCTTAGAACTTATAGCCCAGACCGACCATGTAGATGAACGGATCGACGTCCACATTTACCCGCGCGCGGGTGCCGGGGGCGACGGCGTTGTTCTCGACGGTCGCGCGGGTATCGATATCGATGTAGCGCACCTGGGCGTTGAGCATGATGTTGTCGGTGATCATGTAGTCGGCGCCGACCTGCCAGGCCAGGCCCCAGGAGTTTTTCGCCTTGAAGTTGCTGAAGCCGTTGGCGCTGGCTTCGCTGCCGACGTGTTCGTCGTAGATCCAGGTGTAGTTGATGCCACCACCCACATACGGCTGGAATGCCGATTTCGAATCCAGCGGGTAGTAGACCACGCTGAGGGTCGGCGGCAGGTGCTTCAGGGTGCCGAGCTTGCCGTTGGCGGCGGGCAGGGCGGTGCCCTTGAGCTTGACGTCATGCTCGAACGGCGTGGCTGCCAGCAGTTCGATGCCGATGTTGTTGGTGAGCATGTAGGCGAAGTTCAGGCCCAGTTGAGTGTCGCTGCTCATGGTCGCCTTGCCGCCCAGATTGGTGCCGCTCAGCGGACCCTGATCGACCTTGACGCTGGAGCTGTCGGCCTTCGGGTTGACGGTGATCGCACCGGCGCGCACGAGGATGTCACCGGCTTCGTGGGCGTGGGCGAGCGGGGCTGCGAGCGCGAGGGCAAACAGCGGGGCGCTGAGCAAGGACTTGTTCATGGGGGCTCCGAAAGGACATAAAAATTCGATGTCCTAGGGTACGAAGCCGTCTGATACGGTGTTTTGACTCAGCTCAATGAAACAGTGAAGGGGCTGGGTTTCTGTGAAACCTTTGAAGGCCCCTTCGCGAGCAAGCTCGCTCCCACACAGATCGAGGCGACCACAAAATTCATGGTCACCACCGAAACCTGTGGGAGCGAGCTTGCTCGCGAAGGGGTCATTGCAACAGCACAAAACTACCGGGACTTACTCCGGCAGCTCATACGCATAAATCTTCTCCGCCTCCATCTGATACCCGGCATCGGCCAGTTCACTGCTCGAGGCTTTCACCTGCAACGGTCCTTCAACCCAATACGGCTGATACAGCTCATCGAGCTTCACGCCCAGTTCGCTTTTCACATGGACGATCTGGTTCGACGGCGGTGGCGGTACGTGTATGCAGGCGCCGAAATACGGCACCAGCAAAAAGTCCGTGGTGCGCCCCTCTTCACTGACTTCCAGCGGCACGATGTAACCGGGCAGGCGAATGTTCTGTCCGTCGAGGCTCTTCACTACCGGGGCATTCGGCATGTCCTGCTTGGCCGCCGGCGCGGACTCGGCGGAAAGTGCGTCGCCCATCTTCGACAGGTCGTGCAGCGGGGTCATGTTGGGGACTTCCGGCGCGGCGTCCGGCGGGATCATTTCCGACCAGGTCAGGTCTTTCGGCGCCGCCGCCCACACGGGCAGGGCGACCAGCATCAGCAGCGCAAGCAGGGCGCGGGGCATGGTGAACATCCTCATAAACGGATCGACAGGCCATCGGCCAATGATTGGCGATACGCGCGCCAGGCCGGCACGCTGCCCATCAGCAGCGCGGCCGCCAGAATGCCACCGAGCAGCGTCCATTCATACTCGCTCGGCCATGCCAGCGGCAGGTACAAACCGTAATTGGCTTGCACGTAACCTTGCGCAGCGGCGATGCCGATGTACAGCAACGCCAGCCCGGCAATCACCCCGGTCAGCGCCAGGGCGAAAGCTTCCAGCACCAGCAGACTTGCTATGTGCCAGGGCCGCGCGCCCACCGAGCGCAGAATCGCCATCTCGCGGCGGCGCTCGTTGAGGCTGGTGAGAATCGCTGTGAGCATGCCGATCAGCCCGGTCAGCACAACGAACAGCGAGACCACGAACAAGGCTTTCTCGGCCGTACTCATCAGGCTCCACAATTCCTGCAAGGCCACGCCCGGCAGGATCGCCAGCATCGGTTCGCCACGGTACTCGTTGATCTCGCGCTGCAAGGCAAAGGTGGAAATCTTGCTGTTGAGGCCGAGCATGAACGCGGTGATCGCTTGCGGCGTCAGGTCCATGTTGCGCGCCTGATCAGCGCTGATCCTGCCGTTGCCGCGCGCCGGCACACCGTTGTGCCAGTCGATGTGAATCGCCTCCATGCCGCCGAGGCTGATGTGCAACGTGCGGTCCACCGGCGTGCCGGTACGCTGGAGAATGCCGACCACGGTGAAGGGTTTGTCGTCGTGCTTGACCAGGCTGATCGCCGCCACGCCGTGGGCCAGTACCAGTTTGTCGCCGAGCTTGTAGTGCAGCGCTTCGGCGACTTCGGCACCGAGCACCACTTCGAAAGGATCGGTGGCAAACGCGCGACCCTCGGCCAGCGCCAGGTGCTGCTGGCGCCCGTATTGATAGTGCTCGAAATAGGCTTCGGTGGTGCCCATCACGCGATAGCCGCGATGGGAGTCGCCGAGGGACATGGGGATTGCCCACTTCACTTTCGGGTTGTTGGCGAAGTGTTCAAAGCTGTCCCAACGGATGTTGTTGGTAGCGTTGCCGATGCGGAACACCGAATACAGCAGCAGGTTCACCGACCCCGAACGAGCGCCGACGATCAGGTCAGTACCGCTGATGGTGCTGGCGAAACTGGCCTTGGCTTCGGTGCGCACACGCTCGACGGCGAGCAGCAGGCACACCGAAAGAGCAATGGCGAAGGCGGTGAGCAATGCGGTGAAACGGCGGTTGGCCAGGCTGGCCATGGCCAGACGAAACAGATACATCTCAGACCTCGGCAGAAGTGGCGGCGCGATTGAGTTCGGCCAAGGACAGATGACGGTCGAACAGCGGCGCCAGGCTCTGGTCGTGGCTGACGAACAACAGACTCGATCCGGCCTCGCGACACTCGGCAAACAGCAGGCGAATGAAGTTCTCGCGGGCGTCGTAATCCAGTGCCGACGTCGGTTCGTCGGCGATCACCAGTTCCGGTTGGCCGATCAACGCGCGGGCGGCAGCGACCCGTTGTTGCTGGCCGATGGACAAGGAGTCGGCGCGACGACCGAGCAGACTTTCGTCCCTCAAACCCAAGTGCGCGAGCAGGGTGGCGGCGGCTTGATCGACGCTGCCGTGGCGCTGTTTCGCCCGTTGCGCACGCAGTTTTGAAAAATGACACGGCAACTCAACGTTCTCGCGCACCGAGAGAAACGGCAGCAGGTTGAATTGCTGGAAAATGTAGCCAGTGTGATCGACACGAAACGTATCGCGCTTGCCGGCAGAGAGCTCGGTCAGCTCCTGGCCGAGCAGGCGAATGCTGCCGCGACCGGGCTTCTGCACCCCGCCAAGCAGGCCGAGCAGGGTGGTCTTGCCGCTGCCGCTGGGGCCTTTGAGAAACAGGGTTTCGCCGGCTTCCAGACGAAACGCCGGGATGTCCAGCAGCGGCGGGTGACCGGGCCAGTTGAAGCCAAGGTCGGAAAGTTCGATGAGTGCTTGGGTCATGGCACCGATTTTCATGAAGTGAACACATAACCCTGTGGGAGCGAGCCTGCTCGCGAAAGCGCTGGGTCAGACACCCACATGTCAGCTGACACGCCGCCTTCGCGAGCAGGCTCGCTCCCACAGGGGATTTCGGTGGATCCTAGAATTTCAGCGCAGCCGACTTGACCGTGACTTCCGTACCTTGCTGGCCGCTGGCGCTGATCAGTTGTAACTGAATCTTCTGCGTCGCCGGGAAGGTCTTGAAGACGTTCGTCAGGTTCAGCGTGGTCAGTGCCCCCGGTGTGGCGCAGCTGAATTGGTAATGCGCATGAATTTCGCTGTGGTCGTGGTGATGCTCGTGACCGTCCTTGTCCGCTTCATCTTCGTCGTGATTGTCGGCGTCCGGTTTGTCGCCGAACAGCGGGCTTTCCAGTTCCTGACTGACCACCTTGCAACCGGCCGCAGCGGGCAGACTGAACAGGGCCAATGGTTTTTCCAGCTGCGCCCGAGCGGCAGCGACTTTGGCCTTGTCGGCATCCGACGTGGCGGCGTGTTCAAAACCCACCAGATTCATCGCCGGGCTTTCCAGCTCCAGCTCCAGGGTCTGACCCTCCAGCGCGGCGTTCAGCCGACCCACACCATGTTCGTGGGCGCCGAGGCTGCCGTGCTCATGATCATGATCGTGCTCATCAACCGCATGGGCAGCGGCCAGCGGCAACAGGGCAAACGGCAAAGCGAGCAACAAACGACGCATGACGAACTCCGAGAAAAATGAAAAGTTTGTTATGTAATCTTATAACGAAAGTGCGCAGAGTGTGCCCGTGCGCTTGAGATTGCGCAAGACATGGCTAAGCACCGCCCGGGATGAGTTCGCGGGCGGTGCTGGGGTTGGATGTCATGCTTGCAGAATCAGAAGCCTGCGCCGGGATAGTCGAACCAATAGTGTCCCGAAAGAACATCGTTGATCAGATTTGCGTCGAGCACGCTCGGGGCATCGCGACTGAAACGCTGTCGCCAAGCCGGAAGCCACCAGTAGTTGATGGCTGTTCCGCGCGGAAATACCACCAGAGTCAGCACCTCCTTATCCATTTTGCCCTGCGTGTAGAGTTGATGACTGCGATCCATCAGGGCCATGTACTGGTCGATTGGCAGTCTGAACATAAGTGCCATGGTGAAGATTTTTTCACTCTGACTGAACGCCGGACTCTGCAGTACCCGCAATGCTTCGCAAGTGTGTGAATTCGGTTGACTCGCTATGCTCTGGCCTTCGGGGGTTGAAAGTATGTCGAAACGATCATCCATGTCTCGCCAGTCGGTCCGGCTATTGCGCTCAAAGTAATCACGAATAACTAGGGTCAGTGGACCTGCAGTTTCCCCGTCAGCGGGACAAGCCGAAAGATCGGCAGGCAACCAGATGCGCCATGCCACGATGAGCAAGAGTGGGGTCATCAATAGGGCGTAGTAACTTCGTTTCATTACAGGGTGCTGTGAGAAAAAGGACACTGTAGATGAAGGCTCGATAACCGCCACACTGGACAACGTCGCTTGGCGTTGCACAAGTCCCATGGGAGCATGCAGGTCAGAAAAGTGCAGGAGCGAACTTGATGTTGCGGATACGCGGAACGGTCGGCGAGGTGCCGGTGGATTTGACGGTGGAGCTGGATGACAGCGATTGGGCCAGGCTGGGTTCGGCGCTGAGCGGGCAGGCGCCGATTGCGCAGTCTGAGGCGGTTGCGCCCGCTCCGGCGGCGAAGCCGGTGAATCAGGATGATGCGCTGTGGCAGGTGGCCAAAGACTTGCTGCGCAAGGCCGGGCAGCTTAGCGGGCCGGATCTGCTCGATCAACTGGAGGCGGTCACCGGCAGTGCGGCAGCGGGCAAGCGTTTGCTGGTGCGTCTGCGCCATAGTTCCGATGTGAAAGTGGCGAGCGGCGGGGATACGCCGCTCTATAGCTGGATCGGGTGAGGCCTTAATACAGCGCGGCAAACACTTTGCGACGGTAAGCCGTCACCAACGGATGATCATTGCCCAGCAGTTCGAACACCTGCAGCAAGGTCTTGTGCGGCAAGCCTTCGCCGTAGCTGCGGTTGCGGATGAATAGCTTCAGCAAGGCGTCCAGCGCCGCTTCGTATTGCTGGCGCGCCAGTTGCTGGATCGCCAGTTGGTACACCGCTTCATCATCCTGCGGATTTTGCGCCAGGCGGCTCTTCAGCTCGGCGGCGTCGGGCAGATCGCGGGCGAGGCCGAGGAACTGGATCTGCGCCTTGGCCCCGGCGAGTGCGGCTTTGTGCTCATCGCTCTTGACCGCGTCGAGCACAGTTTGCGCTTCGCCCAGCTCACCGCGCTCGGTCAGGCAGCGTGCGTAAAGGATCAGCGCTTTGGCGTTGGTATTGTCTTCATTGAGAATGGTCACCAGCACCGCTTCCGCCTCGGCGAAGTGACCTTCGTCGAACATCGCTTGGGCCTGTTCGAACGGGTCGGCAGCGGCCGGTGGCGGCATCTGCACATGCGGTTCCAGCAGGGCGCGCACGGCGGATTCCGGTTGTGCCCCGGCAAAGCCATCGACCGGCTGACCGTCCTTGAACAGCACCACGGTCGGCAGGCTGCGAATGCCGAAGCGGGCGACGATGTCCTGCTCGATGTCGCAGTTGACCTTGGCCAGCAGCAACTCGCCCTGATAGCTCTCGGCAATGCCTTGCAACATCGGCATCAACGCCTTGCACGGCGCACACCATTCGGCCCAGAAATCCACCAGCACCGGTTTGTTGAAGGAGGCTTCGATCACCGACTGGTCGAAATCGGCAGTCGTGGCGTCGAAGATATACGGCGTTTGCTGACTCATGGGGGATCTCGTAAAAGCGTGGATGGGCTCACTATAAAGCTTCGCGAGGGGCTGCTGAAAGCTGTAACACTGATCGTTCCCATGCTCCGCGTGGGAATGCCTCCGGTGACGCTCTGCGTTACGCCGTACGAAGGGACGCGGAGCGTCCCGGGCTGCATTCCCACGCAGAGCGTGGGAACGATCATGCGCGGGTGGCGTGGTAAAGGCTCACATGCCGAAACTCTTCCGGCTCGGCCAGATCCGGCAAGGTCATCGCCTCGAGCACTTCAATTCGCTCATACAACGGATGACGAAAGTTCCGCACCCGTGAATCCGCCACCAGCGCCTCGCGTCCGCGACTGAGAAACGCGTCGAGCAACGGCAGATTGGCGCGGTCGTACAGCACGTCGGCAACCAGAATCAGATCGAAGCGATCCGCCTCGGCAAAGAAATCCGTCGAATAACTCATCTGCACATCATTGAGCTCGGCGTTCGCCTTGCACGCGGCGATCGCCAACGGATCGAGATCGCAGGCCACCACTTCCAGCGCCCCGGCCTTCACCGCCGCGATGCCGGCGATCCCGGAACCGGCGCCGAAATCCAGTACGCGCTTGCCGCGCACCCACTCTGGAAACTGTGCCAGATAACGCGCCACGGCCAAGCCGCTGGCCCAGCAAAAGCTCCAATAGGGCGGTTCATGCAGGATGCGCTGGGTTTCTTCCTGGCTGAATTCGCGGGCCATGTTGTCGCCGTCGATCAGCCACAGCTGCAAATCAGTGCCCGGCAACGCACAGGCTTTCAGTCTGGCGTCGCCGAGCAATTCCCCCAAGGCCTGTTGCAGGTCGAGCGGTGCTGTCATGGCGCTTTGACGAATTGCAGCTGGCCCAAAGCCTGAGTGGTCGGTTGAGTGATGGTCTGCGACGGCAGGTGCAGAATCAGTTGTCCGGACTGGCTGGCGCGACCGCGCAGCTCGACCCGTGCGCCGGCCGGAAACGCCTCGGGGTTGAAGCGCAGATGAAACGGCAGGATCTGGTTGTTGCCGATCAGGCTGGAACTGGCGAGCAACTGTTGCGGGCGATCCTTTTCATCGATGACCAGCAGCGCCAGTTCGACCTCGGCGCCGGCCGGCACGCCTTGCAGGGTGCCGCTCAGTTCGCGCTGATGCGCTGGCAGCGGGCCAAGTTCGGCGGCCTCTTTGGCTTTTTTCTGCGCCTGTTGCGGCGCGGGGCCCGGCGTCGGCGGTTGCGGCTTGGGTGCGTCGCTGCCACAGGCCACCAGCAGGCTGAAAAGACTGAGCAGAACGAGCGGACGTAACGGCATTGGAGGCTCCGGCAGAATGAATTCCATGGATCAGACGATCATGCCGTTCTGTATACCGCAAAGCCTATGGCTTGTCTTGCCACGGGGATGCGCTACCATGGCCCTCCCATTTTTTGTTGCCAGCCACCATGCACTGTCCCTTCTGCGGTGCCAACGACACCAAGGTCATCGACTCGCGTCTGGTCGCCGAGGGCGAACAGGTGCGCCGCCGGCGTGAATGCCTGGCCTGCGGCGAACGTTTCACGACGTTCGAGACGGCCGAACTGGTGTTGCCGCGCCTGATCAAAACCGACGGCAGCCGCCAACCGTTCGACGAAGAAAAACTCCGCGCCGGCATGCAACGCGCGCTGGAGAAACGTCCGGTCAGCGTCGAGCGCCTCGAATCCTCTCTGGTCCATATCAAGCACAAGCTGCGCGCCACCGGCGAACGCGAGGTCAAATCCCTCGTGGTCGGCGAACTGGTGATGGCCGAGCTGCAAAAGCTTGATGAAGTCGCCTATATCCGTTTTGCCTCGGTGTACAAGCGCTTCCAGGACCTCAATGAATTTCGCGAAGAGATCGACCGCCTCGCCCGCGAACCGGTGAAAGAATGACCACCGCCGCCGAGCAGGCGATCCTCGACGCGCATTTCATGGCCCGCGCACTGGAACTGGCGCGCAAGGGCCACTACACCACCCATCCCAATCCGCGAGTCGGTTGCGTGGTGGTGCGTGACGGCCAGATTGTCGGCGAAGGCTGGCATGAGCGCGCCGGCGAACCCCATGCCGAAGTCCACGCCCTGCGCGCCGCTGGCGAGCAGGCCCGGGGCGCGACGGCGTACGTGACCCTCGAGCCTTGCAGCCACCACGGGCGCACGCCGCCGTGTGCCGATGCCTTGGTGACCGCTGGCGTTGCCCGGGTCGTGGCGGCGATGCGTGATCCCAATCCGCAAGTCGCCGGGCGCGGTTTGCAGCGCCTGGCTGACGCCGGTATCGCCACTGAAAGCGGGGTGCTGGAAGCAGAGGCACGCAAGCTCAATCAAGGTTTTCTGAAACGCATGGAACACGGCTTGCCGTTCGTGCGGGTCAAATTGGCCATGAGCCTCGACGGTCGCACAGCGATGGAAAGCGGCGAGAGCCAGTGGATTACCGGCCCGGCGGCGCGTTCTGCGGTACAGCGTTTGCGCGCTGAGGCGGCGGTGGTGCTGACTGGCGCCGACACGGTGCTGGCCGACGGCGCGCGGTTGACCGTGCGCGCGGACGAATTGGGCCTGGACACCGAGCAAACAGCACTGGCCATGAGTCGCCCGCCATTGCGCGTGTTGATCGATGGGCGCCTGCGGGTGCCGCTGGATGCACCGTTTTTCAAGGCCGGGCCGGCGCTGGTCGCCACCTGCGTCGCGGTCGAGGAGCAATACGCCAACGGCCCGGAATGCCTGATCGTGCCGGGTGACGACGGCCAGGTCGATCTGCATCAATTGCTCATCGAACTGGCTCATCGTGGCACCAATGAGGTGCTGGTCGAGGCCGGGCCGCGTCTGGCCGGCGCCTTTGCGCAACTGGGGCTGGTCGACGAATTCGTGATCTTCATTGCCGGCAAGTTCCTTGGCTCCACGGCGCGTCCGCTGCTCGACTGGCCGCTGGCGCAGATGAAAGATGCGCCGGAACTGAAAATCACTGAAATCCGCGCGGTGGGCGATGACTGGCGAGTCACTGCGATCCCTGTGCCTTCAGCCCGCGTATAATTCCCGGCCATTGCGTTAGCGCTGGCCTCGTTCTCAAGGAGAACCCCATGTTCACCGGCATCATCGAATCCATCGGCAGTATCCGCGCACTGACCCCAAAGGGCGGTGATGTGCGGGTCCACGTCGCAACCGGCAAGCTCGATCTGAGTGACGTCAAACTCGGCGACAGCATCGCGGTCAACGGCGTTTGCCTGACCGCCGTCGAGTTGCCGGGCGACGGCTTTGCCGCCGACGTCAGCCGCGAAACCCTCGATTGCACCGCCATGAATGACCTGAAAAGCGGCAGCCCGGTCAATCTGGAAAAAGCCCTGACCCCGACCACTCGCCTCGGCGGGCATCTGGTCAGCGGCCACGTCGACGGCGTCGGTGAAGTGGTATCGCGCAGCGACAATGCCCGCGCCGTGGAATTTCGCATCCGCGCGCCGAAAGAGCTGGCCAAGTACATCGCCCATAAAGGCTCGATCACCGTCGACGGCACCAGCCTGACCGTAAACGAAGTCGATGGCGCCGAATTCATGCTGACGATCATTCCGCACACCCTCAGCGAAACCATCATGGCTTCATACAAGCCGGGCCGCCGGGTGAACCTGGAAGTCGACCTGCTGGCGCGTTATCTGGAGCGTCTGCTGCTGGGCGACAAGGCCGCCGAGAAGACCGCCGGCAGCACCATCACCGAAAGCTTTCTGGCCCAAAACGGCTACCTCAAATAATTCAAAAGAAGGGGGTGCCTTGTGGCGCTCAATAGCATCGAAGAACTGGTTGAAGACATCCGCCAAGGCAAGATGGTCATCCTCATGGATGACGAAGACCGCGAGAACGAAGGCGACCTGATCATGGCCGCCGA
>NZ_RCOA01000113.1:0-12287 GCF_004307585.1 Pseudomonas sp. Sample_20
TCTCCGCAGCCATGCCGGAGTCCTGCTGGTAGCTGACCGGCTTCAGTTTGCGGAACGCGATTCGATTTAAGCTCCATCTTTTTTGCCAGTGCGTGTCCTCTAAGATGTTCACCATTAAAGTGCATATAGAAACGTAGCCTTGGGTAGAACAATCGCCTACCCATGGCTCTCTGTTTGTGCTCGAACTCGGATAGCTCAAGCGGTGTTCGCTATCGCCCCTTGCGGGACTTGGGCAACTCGCACGATGGCTTGATTCTCTTTGTGATCAGCCCATCGTTGGATTTGAGTTTTCAGTTCCGGTAACTCGGCACGATCACCGTAAACGTCGGAAAGCTCTACAGTTGTTTGCTCCAATAAATCTATGTTCTTCAGCGTAGTCTCGATATTTTCGAGCTCTTTTTGATTATGGCTCACTGCCAGAGCAATTTCCTTCTGGCGAGTTTGGAGATCAGACATAGTTGATCTTCTCTGGAGAGCCGTTGCGCGATCCTGAGGTCTGCCTTCAATCGTTCCTCCTGGAAATTCCACTTGCTGCGCGCTCTGCCATTTTTCTAGTTCGGAGCGGTAGAACCTTAATTGTGTCCGCAGATTGAGCGCTTCGCGAGGCGTAATGATTTTCCCGCCGCTGGTTTGCGTATCTTGCCAGCGTCGCAAAGTCGCCCAGCAGGCGGGAATGTAGCCGCCAAGCATTGTATGGTCTGCCCCGTTCATCACCTGTACTCCGAAGTTGCTACGTTCAGGAGTGTCATTATTTTTGATATTCGCATAACAAAGCTGTGTCATTGCCGACTCTTCATACCCTTCGCAACCTGGAGTCCACAATACCGATGAAATCTGGTTACCTGGCAGTCGCAAAGGGGTGAAGTAGCGTTGTATGCCATGATGCCGGTAAGGCTTCCCGCCGAACCGATTCAATCCGGCACCAAATATGATTCCCCCTACAATCGGTGCGACTCCTCCAGTAACAGTAGCTGCGACTCCGGTAACCCAGACTGCTTGCTTGGTATCCATCCAAGCTGCGGGTACGCTGGGTACCGGATCATTGTTGTTTACAATTCGGTGATGAACGAGAGGTTTGGCTCCCTCGACAAAGTCCGCATCACCTGCTCTAGGTGAGCCGAAGGTATAAAGTATTGCTTGGTCGTCAAATTTATTACGTATCCATTCAGCTAACAGAAGCGCTATCGCCCCACCCAGGCTGTGGCCACAAACCACAACTCGCTGGTTATTTGTACGGAATCTGGCGAGATACTTAACCACAAAAGGTTGTAATACTTCATAGGCTTCGTGGAATCCTTTGTGAGCCTTGCCGACGCCATCTTTTACTGGTACTTGCTCCGCGTCACCATCGCGCAAAGCATCCCACTTTTCCGCTGTTCCGCGTACGGCTATGAGAATCATTCGGTCATCATGTGTGGCGTAGGCTTGCGTATCGGTTTTTTTTGAATCCAATGAGTATCCGCGCTTATCATTAAAAAAATGAACTTGCGAAGGAGTTTCCTGTTCGTCGGCACTCTTATAATGTTGCGGATCGTAAGGTATGATTTCCAATCGTTTTGAATAAGGCACATCTTCAACAATGGGATAATTTACAGTCTTGGCATCGGCATAACGCATGGGTTCCTGATAACAGGCCAAACAAGTCTGTAGCACATGGCCGATAGTTCCTACCGCAGGGAATTTTACTTCTCCCCCAGGTTCTTGTGCCTTCGGGTTGTCGACGTCTTTTGGTGCATTAGGATTCTCAGGTACTTGCCCGAAATCGCCGTAGCTCAGCGTCGCCAACAAAGAAAGGTTATAAAGATTTACCGCGCTGAAGTCAGGCGCCAAAGAAATTAATGGCCTGAACGCCCGTAGCGCACGGACTTCCAGTACATAGTGTTTATCTGGTAATAGAGCCGTTCCGTAATCCGGAACTCTTCCCGCGGCGAAATCACAGGCAAGTTTTGTCCAGCCGTAAGGTACCGGCTTGGATAGTTTTGCCGGGGCCGGCAAGTGCCGTTTGTGTTTTACAAATTGCCGAACTTCTACGTTGTAAAATTCGGCTTGTTCTGAGGAGGCTCTGTACGCGCCAGTTTTTGCTGTACTGCCGATTGGCCGATGTAACGTCTTTTCAGCTGCGACCTGAAATTCAGTCAGAGGAATTCGGTAATCTTTTCGGTCGGCAAGGGTGTCATACCAAGCGTCTCCACCCGCATATGGTTTTGCTAACGTCAGAGTTACCGGGCCTTTGTAGTTATTGATTACTTTGGCGTAGCCATCGCTGTCCAGAGTGCCATCGTACTTTTGACCCTCTGCATCGGTCAATTCATAGCTCAAGCCGGCGTAGGGTTTGCCATCTCCAAATTCGTCCACCAATCTAAAGCTGATCCAGCTGCCTCTGGCGGGGCACACGCTTTTATCACACAGGTATGGATCCGTCATAGCGAATGTCCTTATTCAGTGCAAGTTGGATATACCGTACACTCGCGGCCGTCCATTTTGAATTTTTTGAAAACTGGAGGCGTTTGGCACCTTTTTGATGTTGCGGTTTCCTGGCAGGGCTTCCATCCTTCTGTGGTCTTGATCCACCGATTGTCCATGCTAGGTTCTTCATCTCTCGCCAAGCGGAATGTGAATTTTACTTCTTTGTTTTTAATGCTTGATCGTTGAACAGTTCCGCCCGGCTTATTGCGTTCAAAATAGTCGGAGGGCACGTTCCATTCAGAATTAGCTGCGCTGCACGATAATATTTTTGAAATTCCGTCTTTTTCGATTCTTTCCACGCTTAGTTGGAACATCCAAGTACATAGACCTCTAAATTCAGAGTGATCATCGCCTAATGAAGACGATCCGTCATTGGTCGTATTTTCTTTTACAGTTATTCCGCCGAAATCTCCCCCGATATCCAATGAAGATGTGCCATAGCGGCCGTCAATGGCCATGTCTACGCGAGTCAACTCCATCTTGCATCCGGCTATGCTATAACTGAGCGGAATATCGAAGCGGGCAGTTTGTTCGATATTCTTTACATCAATCTGATCTGTTTTTTGATGCCGTCGGGTTACTTCTCCTCCTAAGCCCGCTGAATAAGTTTTGCAATCCTGACCAGCTAGTGGTGAATATTGTGATTTTGCTGTTAGACCAAAATTTGCAGGTGTAGTCGCTACCAGGGTAAACGAGTCGGACCCGTAGTGGCTGGTAATGTCTTCAATGCTGCTCTGAGCAATTTGGCTGGCGGAGGTACAGGCGCCGAATAAAGGGAGCGCCATAAGTAGTAATGAATTTAAAGTGAGTGAAGCTGATAACTTGCTCATCGTCGCGTCCCGAGAAAACTTAAAACATAACTAAAGTGGGTTGATAAACTCAGCTGAATACTCGTTTGCATCTTTCAAAATGCTCTAAAGAAGTTTCATTTGGCAAAGGAGACCATGCGACATCTTGCATACATTGTTCTGACAGTCGACGACTCAACATCAACTCCCTTTGCTCTGGTAGTTGCCAGCCCCAGACATCAAGTAAATCCAGTTGATACTCAAGCCATTCACTGACCACTCGGGTCTCAGCTAGGGTGGCAGCTGCCTCAAGGTGATAGGTCAATAACCATCGTTTTAGGTTTTCGCGCAAGATGCTGCGAGCCTGTTCACCGGACTCGGGATTGCGCAACCATGGCTCTGGATTAGGTACCGGATACATTCCAGATCTGCTGTTGTCCGCACTTTTCCATTGATTCTCGTCCCAATACAGCACACTGCCGATTGGCCCAAGCAGCAGCGGCAACTCGCTATCCTTCATATTGGCGAGGCAGCGCGCCAGCACCCGGTTGTCCTGGAACCGAAACAGCGAGCGGTCGCCGTCTTCGTCGATTACCATGCGCGCGATCCAATGCTGGGTCAGGCTGTCGAGGTCGGCCCTGTCCATACTGCCGATCCAGCCCCAGTTGCGTTCAGGGTCATCGAGCAGTCTGCGAAAGGCATCGTTGCCAGGGTTTTGCAATTCGGTCAGCCACGGACTGATAGCCGCGAACTGTGAGAATTCGGTGCGTCGGTACAATTGCACTGAGCGCTGCATGACGCCAGCGCTATACAGCGGTGTCACCGGGTTTGGTTCGGCGAGGCTGTCGAGTACAAGGATCAAGACTCGGTTGAGGCGGGATTGTTCGCCCATCCAGTTATTTAGCACGTCACTCATGCCGTAGCTCCCAAATCGCATTTACCTTCCCGGCAGGCTTCGCAAATAGGGCAACGAATATTACCCGCTGCACGAGCGGCTTTGGCCATGGCCATCTGTACGGCCGCCGGAACAAGCAGGGCGCCTGCCTTGTCTTTCGCGGCGGCCCATGGAATGACGGGTTCGAGAATCCCGATCCCAGTCCCCACCCCCGGCGCACCACCGGTATTCACCTTCACCTCAGCGCCGCTAATCGTGACACCACCCGCATCAACCTTCACAAAACTCCCGCCAGCCTTGGCGGTCAGCTCCATGCCACCCTCAATCACCACCTTCTCACCAGCGTGATAGTGAATCTCCGTCCCGGCCTCAACAAACTGCCCAGTCCCCACCTTCACATGCTGCGTCACACCCACTGTCAGGTGATCATCCGCGCGCATTTCGCTGATTCGGTCCAGATGGGTGATCCGGTGTTCTTCGACCTTGAACTCGCTCAACACGTTGGCTTCAACAGTGTCATGCCGTTCGTTGCCGACGCGGATTTTCTGGTCGTGTTCGATGTTTTCGTCCCAGTCGCGCTGGGCGTGGATGTAGATCTGTTCAGCGCCTTTTTTGTCTTCGATGCGGAATTCGTTGTAGCCCTTGCCGCCCGGGGAGCTGAGGGTTTTGAAGGTGCTGCGGGTCTTGTTGGCCGGCAGGTCGTAGGGGACGACGTTTTCCTTGTGGTACAGGCAGCCGGTGACGAGGGGCTGGTCGGGGTCGCCTTCGAGGAAGGTGACGAGGACTTCCATGCCGATGCGCGGGATGGCAATGCCGCCGTAGGCACTGCCCGCCCAGCCGCTGGCGACGCGCATCCAGCAGGTGGTTTTGTCGTCGGATTGGCCGTCGCGGTCCCAGTGGAATTGCACTTTGATGCGGCCGTACTGGTCGCAGTGGATCTCCTCACCGGCAGGGCCGGTGACGACGGCGGTCTGGCTGCCGAGGACTTTCGGTTTCGGGTGTTCGAGGCCAGGGCGGTAGTGCGCGTCCCACGGGGTGGCGAGGAAGCTGTTGCGGTAGCCCTGGTGGAAATCGCTCTTGTTGTCGGTGACGTCGCTGGTGACGTTTTCGCCGAGCACTTGCGGTTGTTTGCCTTCGTGGAAGACTTCCAGCAGCAGCCACAGATCGTTCCACTCGGCGCGCGGGTGTTCGGCGAGTGTGAGGAAATGGCCGCTGGTGAGGGTCGGTTCATCACCTTTGCCTTCGGCGAGTTTGTAGTCGCTGCGATGGCGTTCGAGGGCGCGGGTCGAGAGGAACTTGCCGCGCTCGCGGGTGGTGAAGCGGCCGGGGTAATCGTAGTCTTCCAGGTCCGGGGCGAATTCGGATTTGACCGCGGCTTCGGGCAGCAGCTTGGGTTTTTCGAAATCGTAGTCGCGGCGGCTGACGCGGGTGGTGCGGGTTTCCAGGCGCAGGTTGAAGCGCTTGATCACCGGTTTCTCCGCAGCCATGCCGGAGTCCTGCTGGTAGCTGACCGGCTTCAGTTTGCGGAATACGGTCTGATCGTCGCCGAACACCAGTTTGTGGCCGCTGCTGCTGTGCTGGAAGTGGAAGTGAATGCCTTCCTCTTCGCACAGACGCTGGATGAAGTGCAGGTCGGACTCATCGTATTGCACGCAATACTCACGCTCCGGGTACTCGGCGCCGAGCTGGAAGCTGTAGGCGTCGGAGAGAATGCCGCGATCTTCCAACACCTGGGCGATGATTTTCGGCACCGTCAGTTGCTGGAAGATCTGCTGATCATGGTTGTGCTGCAGATAGGCCAGTTGCGGCATCAGGCTGATGCTGTAGCGGGTCAGGGTCTTGCCGGAGTCGCCCTGCTCGATGCGATAGACCTGGCCGTGAATCTTGCCTTCTCCGGTGGCTCCGAAGGTCAGGCAGGCGCGCTTGTGCAGCAGCTCTTCGAGCTTCAGGTCGGGGCGGGCGCTGACCAGTTCGAGGTCGAAACGGAACGGTTCGTTGAGGGCTTCGCGACCGGTGAAGCTGAGGACTTGCAGGTCGGCGTTGGCGTCTTCGATCGAGAGGGTGATGTGGGTTGCATTGGCGTCCAGCATGCCTTGAATTCCGTCCGTTGAATAAGCAGGTGATGGATGTTGCAGGATTAGACGGCCTCATTCAAGGCGCAAATGGCGTAGGTGTGGGGCCTTGATGCCATAGGGAAAACCCTTAGGAGGGCGGTTTGGGTCAGTGAAATCGGGCCTTTCATAGACTTTGATGGTGTTTGAGAGATTGCCATCGCGGGCAAGCCCGCTCCCACAGGTTTCTCGGGTGGACACAAAATCGGCGTTCACTAAGGTCCCGTGGGAGCGGGCTTGCCCGCGAAGGCGTCTTCAGCAACACCGCTACAACCAATGCCAGAACCGGCTCCAGAACCCGCGATTGAGGTCTTCCTTGCAGCCGGCGTATTGCTGCGCATACAGATCCGAACGGTTCTGCACCTTGCGCGCGGTCGGCGGTAGCCAGGCCTTGCTCGCGTAGGTCTTGTTGCGGAAGCCGCCCCAGCCTTCGTGGTAGTTCAGGTACTGGTTATAGGCGTCGTATTTGTACACGCCGTTGATCGAGGTGGTCTTGTCCATGTACCAGCCGACGAAGTCGATGGCGTCGTCGAAGTCTTCGCGATCGGCCCAGTTGCGGCCGGTGCTTTTCTGGTAGTCGGCCCAGACTTCATCCTTGGCTTGCGCATAACCGGAAGCGGTGGAGACGCGGCCCCAGGGAATTACCCAGAGCAGATATTTGCGCGGCGTCTTGGCGTCGTAGCGATAGCCGGATTCCTGATACATGATCGCGAAAGGCACCTGAATCGGCACGCCCCAGCGTTTCTGCGTGACTTGCGCAGCGTCGTACCAATCGCTTTTCTCGCGGAAGATTGCGCAGATGTCTTCCGGCGAGCGGGGCGGCGAGGTGCCGCAACCGCTCAGCAGGGTGGCCATGGTCAGGAGGGCGAGGATGTGCCTGTGATTCAAGAGCTGTTTTCCGTCGTGCGCAAAAAGGCCGACAGTCTACGCGCTCAGCTCAATTGATGACGATAGGGCAGATCCGGACCGGTTTTGCTGCAGGTCAGTGCGGCGGCTTGTACGGCGAACCTGAGCATGCCGTCGATTTGCTCGCGACTGAGCTGCTGGACGCCTTCGACCGAGTCCAGCGAATGTTCGGTCAGCCAGGTGATCAGCGCGGCCTGGAAGGTGTCGCCGGCGCCTACCGTATCGGCGATCTGAACCTGATTGGCCGGCACCGACCACGAGCCATGGGTGCGACTGAACACCGTTGCGCCGTCGCCACCGCATGTCAGGAACACGATCTGGCAGCGATGCTCGAGCCAGCTTTCAATAACATGCTGCGGATCTTGCTCGGGATAGAGCAGGCTCAGATCCTCGTCGCTGACTTTGATCAGATCGGCCAGTCGTACCAGCGTGGCGATGCGTTCGCGCCATAGCTCGATGTTCGGCTCGGGATTGAGGCGCACGTTGGGGTCGAGGCTGATCAGGCGTTTGCCGCTTTCGCGCTGGACCAGTTTCAGCAGTGTGTCGCCGATCGGCTGTACCACCAGCGAAAACGAGCCGATGTGCAGGCCGCGCACCTCGTCGCCAAGTGTCGGCAGATGTGCCTCGCTCAGTTGCCGGTCGGCGCAGCCTTCGCCGCGGAAGCTGTAATGCGGCGAGCCATTGGCGCCTACCGCGACCATTGCCAGAGTGGTCGGCGCGGCGAAATCCACCAGATAGTCCGGGCGCACACCTTCGTCCTGCAGGACTTGCTGCAAACGCCGGCCGAGATAGTCGGTGGACAGCCCACCGAAGAGCGCCGAGTCCACGCCCAGACGGCGCAGACCGACGGCGACGTTGAACGGCGAACCGCCGGCAATCGCCTTGAAATTGACTTTCGAGGCCAGACCGCTGGCATCGTTTTCGCTGAAGAAATCAAACAGGGCTTCGCCACACACCAGGTACATAGTTGTTTGCTCGTTATAGGGTTGCGACATGCTGTTGATAGCGTTCGTAGGCCTGCTGGAACGCCGCGACATTGGCGGCGATCGGCAGGGTTTCGCTGCCCGTGTCGAGTTTCACGCAGCGCTCGCACAGCTCGGCCAGGGAGAAATCATCGCCGTTAGAGCGCGACGCGCACCACGCCGCTTGAATCGCCGCACCCAGTGCGGCGGCTTCGCTTTGTTCGGTGCAGATCACCGGAGCGTTCATGATATCGGCGACGATCTGCCGCCACACCGCGCTCTTCGAGCCGCCGCCGATCAGGCAAATGCGCAGGCTTTGTAAACCATTCTGGCGAAGCAAATCCAGCCCGTAGCGCAAACCGAAGGTGGTGCCTTCGACAGCGGCGCGGCACAGATTGGCCTGGGTCAGGTTGTCCATGGTCAGGCCATGCAGGCTGCCGGTGGCGTGGGGCAGGGCGGGGACGCGCTCACCGTTGAGGAACGGCAGCATGCTCACACCTTCGGCGCCGATCGGCGATTGCGCGACCAATTCGTTGAAGGTCGGCAGGTCGAGCTTGAACAGTTCCCGAATCGCACCGGTGGCGTTGGTCAAGTTCATGGTGCAGATCAACGGCAGCCAGCCGCCGCTGGAGGAACAGAACGTGGCAACCGAGGCATCGGCGCTGACGTTTGGCTCCTCCGAATAGGCGTAGACCGTGCCGGACGAACCGAGGCTCATGGTGATCGCGCCGGGCTGGATATTGCCGGTACCGATGGCGCCCATCATGTTGTCGCCACCGCCGCTGGAAACCACCGCGTTGGGGTTGATGCCGAGTTGCTCGGCGATTGCCGGGAGGAGAGTGCCGACGGCGGCGTGCGCGTCGATCAGCTCCGGCAGCGCGGCTTGCAAACGGCCGCTGGCATCGATGTCGCGCAGGATCTGTACATCCCACTGCCGCGTGCGCACATTGAAATAGCCGGTGCCGGACGCATCGCCGTATTCGCTGCAGGCGCGACCGGTGAGCCAGTAGTTGAGGTAGTCGTGAGGCAACAGAATCCGGGCGATGCGTGAGAACACGTCGGGATGCTGCTCTTTGGTCCAGAGCAGTTTCGACACCGTGTAGCCCGGCGCAATGACCACGCCGAGGCGTTCCAGCGAACCTTTCTCGCCGCCCATTTGCGCGAGCAAGCGCTCGTTTTCCGGCGTGGTTTCGGTGTCGCACCAGAGTTTGGCCGGACGCAGCACTGCGCCTTGCTCATCGAGCAGGACCAAGCCGTGTTGCTGGCCGGAGACGCCGACACCGAGGATCGCCTGGCCGTCGACATTGGCCGCTCGCAACGCCTGGCGGGTGGCGCTGACGAACGCGTCGAGCCACTGTTGAACGTCTTGTTCGCGGCGGCCGTTGGCGCCGCTGATCATCGTGTGCGGCGCTGCGCCCAGACCGAGCACCTGGCCGCTGCCGGCGTCGAGGATGATCGCTTTGGTGCCTTGGGTGCCGCAGTCGATACCCAGGAAGAGCTTTGTTGTTGTCATGAAGACTCCACGGCTGCTCGTTCCCATGCTCTGCGTGGGAACGCCTCAATAGACGCTCTGCGTCCGCTTTTGATGGGACGCGGAGCGTCCCGGGCTGCATTCCCACGCAGAGCGTGGGAACGATCAGGTCGCGAGAACTTTCTCCAGAGTCCGCGAAACCCCAACCTCGCGCAAACTCTGGCAGCACCACTCGAACGCTGCAACAAACTCCGCCGACTTCGGTATCGCCGTGCCGAAAATCTCTTCCACGCCCAACAGGCGTTCGGTGATCAACTCATCGTCCGCCACCAATCCCTGGCAGAAAGCCGCTCGCGGATCCGGAATCGAATACGTATCGCCATTCTCATCCACGCCCTTCAAATACAGCGCCCACGCCGCCACGACTAGCGCTGCACGCTTGGTCTCGCGGCCATCGGCGATCAGCCGATTGATCGTCGGCACGGTGAACTTGGGAAACTTCGATGAGCCATCCGAACACACGCGCTCCAGTTGATCGGCAATCGCCTGATTGGAGAACCGCGCGACCAGCGTGTCCTTGTATTCGCTCAAATCAATGCCCGGCACCGGCGCCAGCTGCGGCGTGACATCCAGATCCATATAAGCGCGCATGTAACGCACGAACAGCGGATCGTTCATGGTCTCGTGGACGAAGCGATAACCTTTGAGAAAGCCCAGATACGTCAGCGCCAGGTGACTGCCGTTGAGCAGTTTGATTTTCATCTCTTCGTACGGCGACACATCGTCGGTGAACTGCACGCCGACCTTTTCCCACGCCGGGCGGCCGTTGACGAATTTATCCTCCAGCACCCACTGCACAAACGGTTCGCAGACCACCGGCCAGGCATCGTCGACGCCGTGTTTGTCGGCCAGTTGCAGGCGATGCGCGGTGCTGGTCATCGGCGTGATGCGGTCGACCATGGCGTTGGGGAAGCTGACGTTCTGGTCGATCCAGTCGCGCAATTGCGGATCACGCAGCGAGGCGAACGCCAGCAGCGCCTTGCGCGCGACGGCGCCGTTGTGCGGCAGGTTATCGCAGGACATCACGGTAAATGCCGGAACACCCGCCGCACGGCGTTTGGCCAATGCGGCGCAGAGGAAACCGAACACGGTGCCCGGCGCCTCGGGATGGGCGAGGTCGTGTTGAATCTGCGGCAGGTGCGCCATGAATTCGCCGTTGCTGTCGTCGATGCAGTAACCGCCCTCGGTGATGGTCAGCGAAACGATACGGATCTGCGGTTCGGCGAGTTTGTCGATCAGTGCATGCGCGCCATCTTCGGCCAGCAGCATGTCGCGGATTGCGCCGATGACGCGCACTTCGGTGTCATCGCTGTCGCCCAATTCAAACAAAGTGAACAGGTAATCCTGCTCGCGCAGATCATCGCGAGCGCGGCGATCTTCCGGGCGCAGGCCGACGCCGCAGATTGCCCAGTCCAGCGCTTCGCCAGTGTTCATCAAGGCATCGGTGTAATACGCCTGGTGCGCGCGGTGGAAACCGCCGACGCCGATGTGCGCGATGCCCTGGCGCGTGTCGCTCAGGTTGTAGCCCGGCAGTTGCACTTGGGCGGCGAGGCGGTTGAGGTTCTGTTGGTTGAGTTTCATCGGATAGTCTCGAAATCAGGCGGCAGCGCGCAGTGGGCGGGTCAGCGCCACACCTTCAGCGTCGAACAGATGGCAGTGAGTCGGGTCCAGGCGCAGGCTCAATTGCTCGCCATAACGGCTGGCCAGGTCGCCGCGCACGCGCATGGTCAGGGCTTCACCGGCGCTGGTGGTGACGTGGCAGAAGGTGTCGCTGCCAAGCCGTTCGCTGACATCGGCAGTCACCTGCAACGTGCAGTCGCCGGGTTGTGCCAGCTCCAAGTGTTCAGGGCGAATACCCAACGTGACTGCGCTGCCGACACTGAGGTTGGCAGCGTTGAACGGCAGGGTGATGCGCGTGCCGGCGTCCAGCGAAACTTCACAGCTCGGGCCGTCGATGCGGGCAATCTTGCCTTTGAGGAAACCCATTTTCGGCGTGCCGAGAAAGCCTGCGACAAACAGGTTGGCCGGGTTGTGATACAGGTCCAGCGGCGAGCCGACCTGCTCGATCCTACCGCCATTGAGCACCACGACTTTATCGGCCATGGTCATCGCTTCGACCTGATCGTGGGTCACGTAGATCATCGTCGCTTCCAGGTCTTTGTGCAGGCGCAGCAGCTCCAGACGCATCTGCACGCGCAACGCCGCGTCGAGGTTGGACAGCGGTTCATCGAAGAGGAAAATTTTCGGGTTGCGCACGATGGCGCGGCCGATCGCCACGCGCTGGCGTTGGCCGCCGGAGAGCTGTTTCGGCTTGCGCTCGAGCATCGGCCCGAGTTCAAGAATACGTGCCGCTTCGCCGACCTTGCGCTCGACTTCGGCTTTCGGCACGCCGGCCAGATCGAGGGCGAACGACATGTTCTTTTTCACAGTCATGTGCGGGTACAGCGCGTAGGTCTGGAACACCATCGCCAGATCGCGCTTGGCCGGGCTGACTTCAGTGATGTCGCGGCCATCGAGTTCGATGGTGCCGCCGCTGACCTCTTCAAGGCCGGCGATCAGGCGCAGCAGGGTGGATTTGCCGCAGCCCGACGGGCCGACGAAGACCACGAATTCCTTGTCGTTCACTTC
>NZ_RCOA01000004.1:0-27895 GCF_004307585.1 Pseudomonas sp. Sample_20
CTTCACCGACATGGGGATGGACACCAACATCACCAAGATCGATAAAGTCGACGACCACACCGTCAAGTTCACTCTGAAAGAAGTCGACGCCGCGTTCATCCAGAACATGGCCATGAGCTTCGCTTCCGTGCAGTCCGCCGAATACGCGGCCCAACTGCTCAAGGATGGCAAAGCCGCCGACATCAACCAGAAGCCGATCGGCACCGGCCCGTTCGTGTTCAAGAGCTACCAGAAAGACTCGAACATCCGTTACACCGGCAACAAGGATTACTGGAAGCCTGAAGACGTGAAGATCGACAACCTGATCTTCGCCATCACCACCGACCCGTCAGTGCGTATCCAGAAGCTGAAAAAGAACGAGTGCCAGGTCACCCTGTTCCCGCGTCCGGCCGATCTGAAAGCGCTGAAAGAAGACAAGTCGCTGAAGATGCCGGATCAGGCCGGCTTCAACCTGGGCTACATCGCCTACAACGTGATGGACAAGGTCAAGGGCAGCAACGAGGCCAACCCACTGGCTGACCTGCGCGTGCGTCAGGCGCTGGACATGGCCGTGAACAAGCCGCAGATCATCGATTCGGTTTATCAGGGCGCCGGCCAACTGGCCGTCAACGCCATGCCGCCGACCCAGTGGTCCTACGACACCACCATCAAGGATGCCAAGTACGACCCTGAGAAAGCCAAACAGCTGCTCAAGGAAGCCGGCGTCAAGGAAGGTACCGAGATCGTCCTGTGGGCGATGCCGGTGCAGCGTCCGTACAACCCGAACGCCAAACTGATGGCTGAAATGCTCCAGTCCGACTGGGCCAAGATCGGCTTGAAAGTGAAGATCACCAGCTACGAATGGGGCGAGTACATCAAGCGCTCCAAAGGTGGCGAGAACCAGGCAATGATCATTGGCTGGAGCGGTGACAATGGTGATCCGGACAACTGGCTCAACGTTCTGTTCGGCTGCGACTCGCTGAGCGGCAACAACTTCTCCAAGTGGTGCGACAAGAAGTTCGACGGCTTGGTGAAAGAAGCCAAACGCACTACCGACCAGGGCAAGCGCACCGAGCTGTACAAACAGGCGCAACACGTCCTCAAAGATGCAGTTCCAATGACACCTATCGCTCACTCGACGGTGTATCAACCCATGCGCGCCAACGTGCAGGACTTCAAGATCAGCCCATTTGGCCTGAATTCCTTCTACGGCGTCAGCGTCAGCAAGTAAGACATTGCAACGGCGGCGTTTCTGACGTCGCCGTTGCTTTATCTACCGGGAAAAAAGGAAAAGGCCTACACCCAAATCCGCCGCAGATGATTGCTTCGGTATAGGCGCGTCGACTTTTCCTACGAGCATTAAGGCAATTACGTATTTACTGCCAGAGGCACGGTGCCTACCGTCGCGTACTGACCAGTGTCTGCGTGGGCCACCGGTTTTGCCATACGTATTGGATTGAGCTCAATGCGACCAGAAAGTCCCGGGACAGGGACCCTGACGCATTGCACAACACTAAAAAGAGGGAGCGTCATGCGCCATACCTTGATTTTTTCCGCACTGTTGGGCGCCGGCCTGTTGGCCGCCACGTCTGCAAGCTACGCCGCCAGCGACAGCCTGGTGTTTTGCTCGGAAGGCAGCCCGGCGGGTTTCGATACCGCGCAGTACACGACGGCCACCGACAACGACGCCGCCGAGCCGCTGTACAACCGCCTCGTCGAGTTCGAAAAAGGCGCGACCAATGTCGTACCGGGCCTGGCGACCAAGTGGGACATTTCCGAAGATGGCCTGAAATACACCTTTCACCTGCGTGAAGGCGTGAAATTTCATACAACCCCTTACTTCAAGCCGAGCCGCGATTTCAACGCTGACGATGTCGTGTTCACGTTCACTCGCATGCTCGATGCGCAACAGCCATTCCGCAAGGCCTATCCCACCGAGTTTCCGTACTTCAACGGGATGAGCCTGAACAAGAACATCGCCAAGGTCGAGAAGACCGGGCCGCTGACCGTGGAGTTCACGCTCAACAGCGTTGATGCCGCGTTCATCCAGAACATCGCGATGAGCTTCGCTTCGATTCTGTCTGCCGAATACGCCGACAAGCTGCTGGCCGACGGCAAGCCGAGCGACATCAACCAGAAGCCGATCGGCACCGGGCCGTTCGTGTTCAAGAGCTACCAGAAAGACTCGAATATCCGTTACACCGGTAACCCGCAGTACTGGGATCCGAGCCGGGTCAAGCTGAAGAACCTGATTTTCGCCATCAACACCGACGCGTCGGTACGTGTGCAGAAGCTCAAGGCCAACGAGTGCCAGATCACCCTGCACCCGCGCCCTGCCGATGTTGAAGCGCTGAAGGCCGACCCGAAACTGCAACTGATTTCCAAGCCGGGCTTCAACCTCGGCTACATCGCCTACAACGTCCGCCACAAGCCGTTCGATCAACTGGAAGTGCGTCAGGCGCTGGACATGGCGGTGAATAAACAGGGAATTCTCAACGCTGTTTATCAAGGCGCCGGCCAACTGGCCGTCAACGCCATGCCACCGACCCAGTGGTCCTACGACGACACCATCAAGGACGCCGCCTACAACCCGGAAAAAGCCAAGGAACTGCTCAAGGCTGCCGGGGTGAAAGAAGGCACCGAGATCACCCTGTGGGCAATGCCGGTGCAGCGTCCGTACAACCCGAACGCCAAACTGATGGCCGAAATGCTCCAGTCCGACTGGGCCAAGATCGGTCTGAAAGTGAAGATCGTCAGTTACGAATGGGGCGAGTACATCAAGCGCACCAAGAACGGCGAGCACGACGTCAGCCTGATCGGCTGGACCGGTGACAACGGGGACCCGGACAACTGGCTGGGCACGCTGTACAGCTGTGACGCCATCGGCGGCAACAACTATTCCATGTGGTGCGATCCGGCTTACGACAAGCTGATCAAACAGGCCAAGGTCGTCACCGACCGCGACCAGCGCACCGTGCTTTATAAACAGGCCCAGCAATTGCTTAAACAGCAAGTGCCGATCACGCCTGTCGCCCACTCGACGGTCAACCAGCCGTTAAGCACCCGGGTCGAAGGATTCAAAGTCAGCCCGTTCGGCCGCAACGTGTTCTCGGGTGTCAGTATCGATTAAACCAACCGATTAGCCGCAATGCTGAGGGGAGCCGTCTACTCCCCTCACGCAAGCGCTTTGCCGAAATTCGCCAATCCGGCTTTTTGCAAACGTTTGCGATGTGTGAACGAGTTCTAAACCAATAACCGGCATACCAAAAAAAGCCGGGATAAAAAGAAAGTAAAGGAGCTTCACCCATGAAACTGAGCAGCACCGCGATACTGGCCCTGGCCATCAGCAGCATCACTGCTACCGCGTACGCCGAACCTGCAAGTCAGGAGTTCGTCCCTACCACATTGGCCGGCAGCAGCGCCCAAAGCGAGGCCAAAGGCTTTATCGATGGACAAAGCCTGGGCGGTACAACCCGTAACTGGTATGCCAACGAATTGCGTCGTCGCGACGACCGTTTCAGCTACGTGAAAAACAGCGACAAGAACACCACGCCTACCGTTCGCACTCCGACGCCACGCCGGATCAACTGGGTGCAAGGCACCATCGTCAACTACACCTCGGGCTTCACCCAAGGCACCGTGGGCGTGAGCACCGAAGTCGCCGCTTATAACGCCATTGTGCTGGATCGTGATCGCAAGGACATTGCTGGCGGCTCCAACCGGACCCTGGCGGATTCCGACGGCGACGCTGTCGACCAATGGAGCAAGCTGGGTCTGGCCAATGTCAAGCTTCGTGTATCCAACACCACATTGACCGCAGGTCGCCAGAACTTCAGCACGCCGATTGTCGATGTCATCGGTAACCGTCCGCTGCCTTCGAGCTTTGAAGGTATTACCCTGCACAGCGAAGAGTTCAACAACCTGTCGTTCGACGCGGGTGGCTTCGACCGCGTTTCCCCTCGTACCGAGCAGAGCCTGTCGAAATTTCGCACCGAGTATTCAGCCACTGGCGTGGAGACCGACAAGGTTTACGTTGCCGGCGTCAACTACCAACCGTTCAAGAGCCTGAAAACCAGCTTTTACGGTTCCAACGTGGAAGACTTCTGGAACCAGTACTACTTCGGCGCAACCCACGAACTGGGCGACAGCCAAGTGCTGAGCCTGACCACCGGCCTGAACTACTACAAGACCGTCGACGAAGGCAAAAAGCTGATGGGCAACATCGACAACGACACCTATTCGCTGTCGCTGGGTCTGGCCCACCAGGCCCACAGCCTGACCTTCTCGTATCAACAAGTGAACGGTAACGAGTACTTCGACTACCTGCACGAAACCAACGGCATCTACCTGGCCAACTCCCTGCTGTCGGACTTCAACGGTCCGAACGAAAAGTCTTTCCAGATTGCCTACGGCATCAACATGGCCGAATACGGCGTGCCGGGCCTGAAGTTCAACATCTACCAGGCACGCGGCTGGGGCATCGACGGTACTCACTACCGTGGCACCGCTTACACCATTCCGGATGACAAGCGCGGCGACCTGAGCCTGATGGATGGAGAATCCCACTACGAATACGGTGTCGGTGCGTCCTACGCCGTGCAAAGCGGCCCGCTCAAAGCCACTGCAATTCGCGCGACCTACACCACTCACCGCGCCAGCGAGCACCAGGCTGACGGCAATATCAACGAGTTCCGTCTCGTAACCACCATCCCGTTCAACATTCTGTAAAAACGCCAACCGACGGCTGACTCATGATGAGTCGGCCGTTCGGTTTTCTGTCTTCAACCGATTGCAGAGGGTTATCGATGAAAATGCTTCCCCTACGTGCGGCCATCGCGGCTGCGTTGCTGAGTGTCGCCGTTGGCGCCTCGGCCAAACCCTTGGTGGTCTGCACCGAAGCCAGCCCGGAAGGCTTCGATATGGTCCAGTACACAACTGCAGTCACGGCGGACGCTGTGGCCGAAACCATCTTCAATCGCCTGGCCGATTTCAAGCCCGGCACCACCGAAGTGATCCCGGCGCTCGCCGAGTCCTGGGACATCAGCGAAGACGGCCTGACCTACACGTTCCACCTGCGCAAAGGCGTCAAGTTTCACACCACCGAATATTTCAAGCCGACCCGCGACATGAACGCCGACGACGTGGTCTGGAGCTTCCAGCGTCAACTGGACCCGAATCACCCGTGGCACAAACTGTCGAGCGTGGGCTTCCCGTACTTTGAAAGCATGGGCTTCAAGGAACTGCTCAAAAGCGTAGAAAAAGTCGACGACAACACGGTCAAGTTCACCCTGACCCGCCGCGAAGCGCCGTTCCTGGCCGACATCGCCATGGCCTTCTCGTCGATCTACCCGGCCGAATACGCCGACCAGTTGCTCAAGGCCAACAAGACTGGCGATCTGAACAACAAGCCGATCGGCACCGGCCCGTTCATCTTCCAGCGCTACGCCAAGGATGCGCAGGTGCGCTTCAAGGCCAACCCGGATTATTTCCGTGGCAAGCCGCCGGCCGACGCGTTGATCCTGGCGATCGCCACCGACAACAACGTGCGCCTGCAAAAGCTCAAGGCCAACGAGTGCCAGGTCGCGCTGTATCCGAAACCGGATGACATCCCGAGCATCAAGAAAGACAGCAAGCTGAAAGTCGACGAGCTGGACGCGATGACCGTTTCGTACATCGCCATGAACACCCAGCACAAGTACATGAGCGACGTACGCGTGCGCAAAGCCATCGACATCGCGTTCGACAAGGAAGCCTACGTCAACGCGCTGTTCGGCAAGGGCAACGCGTCGGTGGCGGTCAACCCGTACCCGCCGACCCTGCTCGGCTACAACCATGATCTGAAGAACCCGCCACGCGACCTCGACAAGGCACGTGCCCTGCTCAAGGAAGCCGGGGTTCCGGAAGGCACTACCTTCACCCTGTTCACCCGTAACGGCGGCGGTCCGACCAACCCCAACCCGATGCTCGGCGCGCAGATGATGCAGGCTGACCTGGCGAAAGTCGGGATCAAGATCGACATCCGCGTGATGGAATGGGGCGAGATGCTCAAGCGCGCCAAGGCCGGCGAGCACGACATGGTCTCGGCCGGATGGGCGGGCGACAACGGCGACCCGGATAACTTCCTGACGCCTATGCTCAGTTGCGAGGCCGCCAAGAACGGCGAAAACTATGCACGCTGGTGCAACGAGAAATTCCAGGCACTGCTGGATGAAGCGCGGGCTAAAGTAGATCCGGCTGAACGCGCCGCGCTCTACGAACAGGCTCAAGTGCTGTTTAATCAGGATCAGCCATGGATCAGCATGGCCCATACTCGGATGTTCACTGCAATGCGCAACAATGTAGAGGGCTACCACATCAGCCCTCTCACCACTAATAACTTCGCCACCACCCAGGTGAAGTAGATAAGAAACGCCCGGTGCTCCTGACCTATGGAACACCGGGCACGCCTAACCGGCTGATGAGGTACCACACAAGATGTTTAGTTTTATTGCCCGCCGACTGGGGTTGTTGATCCCCACGTTTTTCGGCATCACCTTGCTGACTTTCGCGTTGATTCGCATGATTCCGGGCGACCCCGTGGAAGTGATGATGGGCGAACGTCGGGTCGACCCCGAAATGCACGCTCAGGCAATGGAACGCCTGGGGCTGAACAAGCCGCTGTATGCCCAGTATCTGGACTACATCGGCAAACTGGCTCAAGGCGATCTCGGTGAGTCGTTGCGTACCCGTGAAAGTGTGTGGACCGAGTTCACCTCTCTTTTCCCGGCGACCCTGGAACTGTCCATGGCCGCCCTGCTGTTCGCTGGCATCCTCGGGCTTCTGGCCGGGGTGATCGCGGCACTCAAACGAGGATCGCTGTTCGACCACGGGGTGATGGGCATCTCCCTCGCGGGCTATTCGATGCCGATCTTCTGGTGGGGCCTGATCCTGATCATGTTCTTCTCGGTGAGCCTGGGCTGGACCCCGGTCTCCGGGCGCATCGACCTGCTGTATGACATCGAGCCGAAAACCGGCTTCATGCTGATCGACACGCTGCTGGCCGATGACGTCGGCGCGTTCTTCGACGCTCTGCATCACCTGATCCTGCCGGCCATCGTGCTCGGCACCATCCCGCTGGCAGTGATCGCGCGGATGACCCGTTCGTCGATGCTCGAAGTGCTGCGCGAGGACTACATCCGCACCGCCAAGGCCAAGGGCCTGTCGCCGTCGCGCGTGGTGTTCGTGCACGGTCTGCGCAATGCGCTGATTCCGGTGCTGACCGTGGTCGGCCTGCAGGTCGGCACGCTGCTGGCCGGTGCGGTCCTGACCGAAACCATCTTCTCCTGGCCCGGCATCGGTAAATGGCTGATCGAAGCCATCGGCGCCCGGGACTATCCGGTGGTGCAAAACGGCATCCTGTTAATCGCCTGCCTGGTGATTCTGGTCAACTTCGTGGTGGACATCCTCTACGGCTTTGCCAACCCACGCATCCGTCATCAGCGCTGAGGTCAATACCCATGAGCACTCCAACATCCTCAGTAGCCACCGCCACGTCCGCCGTGGATCAAAGCCTGCTGTACCCGTCGCCGTACAAAGAATTCTGGCAAGCGTTCTCGAAGAACAAGGGCGCCGTTGCCGGCCTGCTGTTCATGCTGCTGATCATTTTCTGCGCGATCTTCGCGCCGTGGGTCGCGCCGCATAACCCGAGCGAGCAATACCGTGACTTCCTGCTGACGCCGCCGGCGTGGCTCGAAGGCGGGCAGATGCAGTTCCTGCTCGGCACCGACGAACTCGGCCGTGACCTGCTGTCGCGTCTGATACAGGGTTCGCGCCTGTCGTTGCTGATCGGCTTGTCGTCGGTGGTGATGTCGTTGATTCCGGGGATCCTGCTGGGTCTGTTCGCCGGTTTCTTCCCGAAAGTGGTCGGCCCGACCATCATGCGTCTGATGGACATCATGCTGGCCCTGCCATCGCTGCTGCTGGCCGTGGCAATCGTCGCCATCCTCGGCCCTGGCCTGATCAACACCGTGATCGCGATTGCTGTGGTTTCCCTGCCGTCCTACGTGCGTCTGACCCGTGCTGCCGTCATGGGCGAACTGAACCGCGACTACGTCACCGCCGCGCGTCTGGCCGGTGCCGGTCTGCCGCGCCTGATGTTCATCACCGTGCTGCCCAACTGCATGGCGCCGCTGATCGTGCAGGCAACCCTGAGCTTCTCTTCGGCGATTCTCGATGCCGCCGCACTGGGCTTCCTCGGCCTCGGCGTACAACCGCCAACCCCTGAGTGGGGCACCATGCTGGCCTCGGCCCGCGACTACATCGAACGCGCCTGGTGGGTAGTAAGTCTGCCTGGTCTGACCATTTTGCTCAGCGTGCTGGCAATCAACTTGATGGGCGACGGCCTGCGCGATGCGCTGGACCCGAAACTCAAGAACGCCGCCTGAGGAGATTCAAATGTCACTGCTAGAAATCAAGAATCTCAACGTCCGCTTCGGCGACAAGACCGCGACCCCGGTGGTCGACGGCCTCGACCTGAAAGTCGACAAAGGCGAAGTGCTGGCCATCGTTGGCGAGTCGGGTTCGGGTAAATCCGTGACCATGATGGCGCTGATGGGCCTGATCGAGCACCCCGGCATCGTCACCGCCGACTCGCTCAGCTTCGACGGCAAGGACATGCTCAAGCTGAGCAATCGTCAGCGTCGGCAGATCGTCGGCAAAGACCTGTCGATGGTCTTCCAGGACCCGATGACCGCGCTGAACCCGAGCTACACCGTCGGTTTCCAGATTGAGGAAGTGCTGCGCCTGCACCTGAAAATGTCCGGCAAGCAAGCGCGCAAGCGTGCCATCGAACTGCTGGAAAAAGTCGAGATCCCGGGCGCCGCCAGCCGCATGGACGCCTACCCGCATCAACTGTCGGGCGGTATGAGCCAGCGTGTCGCGATCGCCATGGCGATTGCCGGCGAGCCGAAACTGTTGATCGCCGACGAACCGACCACCGCGCTGGACGTGACGATCCAGGCGCAGATCATGGATCTGCTGCTGGCGTTGCAGAAAGAGCAGAACATGGGCCTGGTGTTGATCACTCACGACCTCGCGGTCGTGGCGGAAACCGCCCAGCGTGTCTGCGTGATGTATGCCGGCCAGGCGGTGGAAGTCGGTCAGGTGCCGCAACTGTTCGACATCCCGGCGCACCCGTACAGCGAAGCGCTGCTCAAGGCGATTCCCGAGCACAGCCTCGGCGCCTCGCGTCTGTCGACTCTGCCGGGCATCGTCCCGGGCCGTTATGACCGTCCGCAGGGTTGCCTGCTGTCGCCGCGCTGCCCGTACGTGCAGGACAACTGCCGCACCCAGCGTCCGGGCCTTGATCCGAAAGCCAACAGCCTCGCCCGCTGCTTCTACCCGCTGAACCAGGAGGTGGCGTAATGGCCGTCGTACTTACCGCTCGCGACCTGACCCGTCACTACGAAGTCTCCCGTGGCCTGTTCAAGGGCCACGCCACCGTGCGCGCGCTCAACGGCGTGTCGTTCGAACTGGAAGCCGGCAAGACCCTTGCCGTGGTAGGCGAATCCGGCTGTGGCAAATCCACTCTCGCCCGCGCCCTGACGCTGATCGAAGAGCCGTCGTCGGGCTCGCTGCAGATCGCCGGTCAGGAAGTTGCCGGCGCTGACAAGGCCGAGCGCAAGCAACTGCGCAAAGACGTACAGATGGTGTTTCAGAGCCCGTACGCGTCGTTGAACCCACGGCAGAAAATCGGTGATCAACTGGCCGAGCCGCTGCTGATCAACACCAAGCTGTCGGCCACCGAGCGTCGCGAGAAAGTCCAGGCGATGATGAAGCAGGTCGGCTTGCGCCCTGAGCATTACCAGCGCTATCCGCACATGTTCTCCGGCGGTCAGCGCCAGCGTATCGCTCTGGCGCGGGCAATGATGCTGCAACCGAAAGTGCTGGTGGCGGACGAACCGACTTCGGCGCTGGACGTGTCGATTCAGGCCCAGGTGCTGAACCTGTTCATGGATTTGCAGCAGGAGTTCAACACCGCGTACGTGTTCATCTCGCACAACCTGGCGGTGGTGCAGCACGTGGCTGATGACGTGATGGTGATGTACCTCGGCCGCCCGGTGGAACTGGGTCCGAAGAACGACATCTACGAACGCCCGCTGCACCCGTACACCCAGGCCCTGCTGTCGGCGACCCCGACGATTCACCCGGACCCGAACAAGCCGAAAATCAAGATCGTCGGCGAACTGCCCAACCCGCTGAACCCGCCACCGGGCTGTGCTTTCCACAAACGCTGCCCGTACGCCACCGAGCGTTGCACCACGGAAGAGCCGCTGTTGCGTGAACTGGATAATCGGCAGGTGGCTTGCCACTACGCCGAGCAATTCCTCGACGGCGCGGCGTAGGCCCACGAAATATCTCATGTGGGAGCGAGCCTGCTCGCGAATGCGGTGTAACAGTCACCAACATTGTCGACTGAAATGACGCTTTCGCGAGCAGGCTCGCTCCCACAGGGAGTTCGTGTTGATTCAAGAATTCATGCGATAACAAAACCCCTTCCACCTCGATTGCGCATCAGTCGAGGCCCAAGGGGTTTTTCTTTGCCCGGCGATCTACGTCTGGCTATCACCTTCGTCATCCGGGTCATCGGTATCCGGATCGTCCGTGGTCGAGTCGTCGTCATCGGCGCTGCCACCCTGATTCATATCCCCCGGCTCCGACTCGGACTTGGCCAGCATCAGGCCGCTATGCCCTACCTGGCCGTTAAACGCCTGAGATTCGTGATCCTCGCACTCGGCCCATGCCGTTGCGGTGCCGAGGGATAGCATCACCATCACTTTCAACAACATCAAAACCCGTAGCAATCTGCTTTTCATGGCCGACTCCATCCTGTTGCGCTAAGACATGCTTGCCGGACTGGCTCGATGTGAAATCTAGTTGCGATCCGACCGGCTCACCACTTAGGACGCGACCGCGCAGGCAGAAATGCCATCGACCGCCAGATTGCTTTCGAATAACCCTGATAACCGAATCAGCTAAGCGCCGCGCGTGGCCTGCCAGGTCAATGGAATCGAGAGGAGCACCAGCAGCGCACTCATCAGCCACACACTGTGCCCGCCAAACTCGCCGTAGAGCTGACCGCTGAGCACCGGCGACAACAACGCGCTGGCGCTCCAGCTCATGAAGAACAGCCCGAAGTACTGACCGCTTTTGCCGCTCTGGGCAAACTGCATCGCCAGCACATTCAATGGCGGCATGAACAAGGCCTCGCCCAGCGTCCAGATCAGTGTCGACAGACAGACAAAAGCCAAGCCGGAACCGAACGGCAACATGCCCAGCCCACAGGCCAGCAACAAGCTGCCCGCGAGCATTTGCCAACGCGAGCCCCAACGCTCGACCGAATGCGACAGCGGAATCTGCAACGCGATCACCAACAGCGCATTGAGCCCGAACTGCCAGCCAATCGCTTCGGTGCTCAGGTGGTAGTAATCACGCAGATAATTGCCCAGCGTGCTGTACACCGTGTCGAACGCGATGCCCAATACAGCCGTCGCCGCCAGCAGCCAGAGGAACGGCTTGTCGCGATACGGCAGGCTTGAGCCATCGGTCGATTCGTCTTCAACCACCAGCACCGGCCGCCGCCACGTCGTGCGCACGAACCACAGCAACGCCAGCATCGTCATCGCCGCACTGGCAAAAAATACCCAACGAAAATCCGCCTGCGCCAACACCCCACCGGCCACCCCGGCAGCGGCCATGCCCAGATTACGCGCGACCCGGCTCAGAGCCTGCGCACGCGAGCGTTGCGCGACCTCGCAATACTCCATGATCAGGCGCTGATGCAACGTCCGAATCGCGCCGTCGATAACACCGCTGAGCAACAACAAACCGGCCAGCCACGGCACCTGCGTCACCAGCCCCAACAGCATCAGCACCCACACCGAAACGAAAAACAGCGCCGCCGTCAGCCGCGCCGTGCGCACATGATCACTGAGCCAGCCACCGAGCATCGAACCGACCAGCAACCCGGCGCCATAGGCCGAAAGCAACCAGCCCACGGTTTCAATCGCCAGGCCCAGCTCCTGACGCAGGTACAGCGCCATGAACAACTTGACCATGGCGCTGAGGCGGTTGATGAACAACAGAGCCGCGAGGACCCAGGCCATGGGGGTGAAATAGCCGTTGGGGCGCAGGAGATGGGTCAGTCCTTTGAGCATGTAACGTCCGATGGGCGCGAGGGTTTGCTGAACAGTAGACGGGTTGGATTGGAATGTCGTGGGGGGGGTGAGGTCAGCCGAAGTAAAAGCAGAGTATGGCTACGACGTAGAGGGAAAACGCCTTACGGAAAAATCGCCGCGCCCGGATTCAACTTGATTTTTCACGCGGCGTTAAAGATCAAAAGCCCCTCACCCTAATCCTCTCCCGGAGGGAGAGGGGACTGACCGGGTCGTTTAGGCAAGGTACGCCGACCTGAAATACCGAGCCGAACTCGGGATTTGAACAGATCATCAATCGGCTCCCTCTCCCTCGGGAGAGGGCTGGGCGGGCGGCGTTCTGATGAGGGGCGAATCCAACACAGATCCAAAGCAGATCGCACGCTTCTCACCACTCAAAACAATGAGCGCAAGCTCGAGTACCGCTTTTGATCTTGATCCACCGGCGACGTCGGAAGGCTGAGTGGAGGGATTGATCCGGGCGTGGGAGCGCCGAACGCAGGAGCTTGCGTTTTTTGCTTACTTTTTTAGGCGCTCTTGTAAAAAAGCAAGTCGCCGTCAGGCGAAACCGTCAGCAGCCGCCACCGAAGCAACGGATATTCACCCCGAGCCCAAGGCAATAAAAAGCCCCCAAGGCCTACACCTCAGGGGCTTTCAGAAAAACACCTCAAACCTTAATGATGCTCACGCGTCGCGCGGAATTTCACATCCGGCCAGCGCTCTTCCATCAACGCCAGATTCACCCGCGTCGGCGCCAGGTAAGTCAGGTGACCACCGCCATCCAGCGCGAGGTTCTCCACCGCCTTGTTGGAGAATTCCTCAAGCTTCTTCTTGTCGTCACACTCGATCCAGCGCGCCGAATACACGGTGATCGGCTCATACGAGCACTCGACCTTGTATTCCTCTTTCAAACGGCTGGCGACCACATCGAACTGCAGCACACCGACAGCGCCGAGAATGATGTCGTTGCTGCGCTCGGGGAAGAACACCTGCGTCGCGCCCTCTTCCGCCAACTGCTGCAAGCCCTGACGCAACTGCTTGGATTTCAGCGGATCACGCAGACGCACGCGACGGAACAGTTCCGGGGCGAAGTGCGGAATACCGGTGAAACCGAGGACTTCGCCTTCGCTGAAGGTGTCGCCAATCTGGATCGTGCCGTGGTTGTGCAGACCGATGATGTCGCCAGCGTAGGCTTCTTCGAGCTGTTCACGCTCGGAGGAGAAGAACGTCAGGGCGTCGCCGATGCGCACGTCCTTGCCGGTACGCACGTGGCGCATCTTCATGCCTTTTTCGTACTTGCCGGAGCAGATACGCATGAAGGCGATGCGGTCGCGGTGTTTCGGGTCCATGTTCGCCTGGATCTTGAAGATGAAGCCCGAGAACTTCTCTTCCACCGGCTCGACAGTACGCTCGTTGGCTACACGGGCCAGCGGACGCGGCGCCCAATCGACGACAGCATCGAGCACGTGGTCGACACCGAAGTTGCCCAGCGCCGTACCGAAGAACACCGGGGTCAACTGGCCGTCGAGGAATTCCTGCTGGTTGAATTCGTGGCAGGCGCCCTGCACCAGTTCCAGCTGTTCGATGAAGCGCTCGTACTCATCGCCCAGGTGCGCGCGCGCCTCGTCAGAGTCGAGTTTCTCGATGATCTTGGTTTCGGTGCGCTCGTGACCGTGACCGGCGGTGTAGACGATGATGTAGTCGTCGGCCAGGTGATACACGCCCTTGAAATCGCGGTAGCAACCGATCGGCCAGGTGATCGGCGCCGCCTTGATTTTCAGAACGGCTTCGATCTCGTCGAGCAGTTCGATCGGGTCGCGAATGTCACGGTCGAGCTTGTTGATGAAGCTGACGATCGGCGTGTCACGCAGACGGCAGACGTCCATCAGCGCAATGGTCCGTGGCTCAACACCCTTACCGCCGTCGAGCACCATCAAGGCCGAGTCCACTGCCGTCAGGGTGCGGTAGGTGTCTTCGGAGAAGTCTTCGTGGCCCGGGGTGTCGAGCAGGTTGATCATGTGTTCGCGATAGGGGAACTGCATGACCGACGTGGTAATGGAAATACCCCGCTGCTTCTCCATCTCCATCCAGTCGGATGTCGCATGGCGATCGGATTTACGGGATTTCACCGTACCGGCCACTGCAATCGCCTTGCCCATCAACAGGAGCTTTTCGGTGATCGTGGTTTTACCGGCATCGGGGTGGGAAATAATGGCGAAAGTGCGGCGTTTCGCGACTTCGGCGGCCTGTTGGGTCATGGGAAATCGCCTGGCGGTGATTCAAAAAAGGGCCGCGATTATAGCCCAACTCGCTGCAATAACCGAACCGTTGAGCACATTAAGGGTGGCCAAATGCTGCCGCAGATGGGAACCTTTTAAAGCACGGAGACGTCCATCCCCTGTTACGAACTTTCGTCAGGGGCTGAAAAATCAGCAAGTTAGCCTGACGAGGCTGCGCTCATGGCTCGCTTTCAGACCGCTTTGCCGGCTCTGAAAAACGGCTACTTTTCGCGAACGACGCTCCCGGCAGCCAAGGCTTGGCATGCCACACGGGACTGCGCTCGCCGACTACAAAAAAAGGAGTCCGCCTGTGGCTATCCGCTATGGCAAAGGGCTGATGGGAGGTGCGGTGGTGATCGCGCTCCTGGCCCTGCTGGTCCACTGGATCGGCATCAACACGATCGAACACTACCGCGACGATTTGTTGTTTTACCTGCAAGCTCATCTGATTCTCGTCCTCGCTTCCATGCTGGCCGCCCTTGTCGTGGGCATCCCCGCCGGTATCTTCCTCAGCCGCCCGAGCATGGCCGGCCGCGCCGAACGCTTCATGCAGATCTTCAATATCGGCAACACCGTGCCACCGCTGGCCGTGCTCGCGATTGCACTGGGCATCCTCGGCATCGGCAGTGGCCCGGCAATCTTCGCCCTGTTCCTCGCCTCGCTGTTGCCGATCGTGCGCAACACCTATGAAGGCCTGAAAAATGTGCAGGGCTCGCTGAAAGAAGCCGCAGTCGGCATCGGCATGACCCCGCGCCAAGTGCTGTGGAAAGTCGAATTGCCCAACGCCGTGCCGATCATCGTCGGTGGCGTGCGGGTCGCACTGGCAATCAACGTCGGCACCGCGCCGCTGGCGTTCCTGATCGGCGCCAACAGCCTCGGCAGCCTGATCTTCCCCGGCATCGCCCTGAACAATCAGCCGCAACTGCTGCTCGGCGCTGCGTGCACCGCGCTGTTGGCGCTGCTGCTCGATGGCGTGGTCACCCTCGCCAGCCGTCTCTGGCTGGAACGCGGTCTGCGCCCGTCTTAAGGCTTTGCGAAGGAATATTTATGAAACGACTTAGCTTGATCTTAGGCTGCGTCCTGCTGTTCGCAGGAATCGCGCAAGCCGCTGAAAAACCGGTCATCCGCCTCGGCGCCCGGGTTTTCACCGAGCAGACCCTGCTCGCCGAAATCACCGCGCAATACCTGCGCAGCAAAGGCTACGACGCGCAGATCACCGGCGGCCTGGGCAGCAACCTTGCCCGCAGCGCCCACGAAAGCGGCCAGTTGGACCTGCTCTGGGAATACACCGGCGTCTCGCTGGTGGCCTATAACCATGTCACCGAGAAACTCGACAGCGCGCAGTCCTACGCCCGGGTCAAAGAACTCGACGCGAAAAAAGGCCTGGTCTGGCTGACGCCTTCGAAGTTCAGCAACACCTACGCCCTCGCTTTGCCGAAAAAAGTCGCCGAGCAATACCCGCAGATCGGCAATATCAGCCAGCTCAACGAAGTGCTGCGCGCCGAGGCCAAGACCAACCACCTGGTGGCGCTGGATACCGAGTTCGCCAATCGCTCGGACGGTCTCGACGGCATGGTCAAACTCTACGACATGAACCTGACCCGCAAGAACATCCGCCAGATGGACGCCGGCCTGGTCTACACCGCACTGCGTAACGGTCAGGTGTTTGCCGGTCTGGTCTACACCACCGATGGCCGCCTCAATGCCTTCGGCCTGAAATTGCTGGAAGACGACAAGCATTACTTCCCCGACTACACCGCCGCTCCCGTGGTGCGTCAGGCCACGCTGGACGCCAACCCGAAACTGGCCGAACAACTCAAGCCGCTGGCCGAACTGTTCGACGACGAAACCATGCGCCAGCTCAACGCGCGGGTCGACGTCGACCACGAGAGCCCATCGTCCGTTGCCGCCGATTTCCTGCGCCAGCACCCACTGAATTAAGAGAGGAGAAGTCATGGAATTCCTGAACGCCTTTTCCCATCTCGACTGGCAGCAGGTGATGCACCTGACCTGGCAGCACATCACTCTGGTCGGCATCGCCGTGACCCTGGCCATCGTCATCGGCGTGCCGCTGGGCATCCTGATGACGCGTTTTCCCACCCTCGCCGGCCCGCTGCAAGCCAGCGCCACGGTGCTGCTGACCGTGCCGTCGATTGCCCTGTTCGGTCTGCTGCTGCCGTTCTACTCCAAGTTCGGCCAAGGCCTGGGGCCGCTGCCGGCAATCACCGCCGTGTTCCTTTATTCGCTGCTGCCGATCATGCGCAACACCTACCTCGCCCTCACCGGCGTCGAGCCAGGCATCCGCGAAGCCGCGCGCGGCATCGGCATGACCTTCGGCCAGCGCCTGCGCATGGTCGAGCTGCCGATTGCGGTGCCGGTAATCCTCGCTGGTGTGCGCACCGCCGTGGTGATGAACATCGGCGTGATGACCATCGCCGCGACCATCGGCGCCGGCGGCCTCGGTGTGTTGATCCTCGCTTCCATCAGCCGCAGTGACATGTCGATGCTTATCGTCGGCGCGCTGCTGGTCAGTCTTCTGGCGATTTTCGCCGACCTGTTTCTCCAATGGCTGCAACGCTCGTTGACTCCAAAAGGACTCCTGAAATGATCGAACTTCAAAACCTCAGCAAAACTTTCCAAAGCAACGGCAAAGATGTCAAAGCCGTGGACTCGGTAAGCCTGACCGTCAATGAAGGCGAGATCTGCGTGTTCCTCGGGCCATCGGGTTGCGGCAAAAGCACCACGCTGAAAATGATCAATCGCCTGATCAAACCGACCTCGGGCAAGATCCTCATCAACGGCGAAGACACCACCGATCTCGACGAAGTGACCCTGCGCCGCAACATCGGCTACGTGATTCAGCAGATCGGTCTGTTCCCGAACATGACCATCGAAGAGAACATCGTCGTGGTGCCGAAACTGCTCGGCTGGGACAAACAGAAATGCCACGACCGCGCCCGCGAACTGATGAGCATGATCAAGCTCGAGCCCAAGCAGTATCTGCATCGCTACCCGCGTGAATTGTCCGGTGGTCAGCAACAGCGTATCGGTGTGATTCGTGCGCTTGCGGCTGACGCCCCGCTGCTGTTGATGGACGAACCGTTTGGCGCGGTCGACCCGATCAACCGCGAGATGATCCAGAACGAATTCTTCGAGATGCAGCGCGCGCTGAACAAGACCGTGATCATGGTCAGCCACGACATCGACGAAGCGATCAAACTGGGCGACAAGATCGCCATTTTCCGCGCCGGCAAACTGCTGCAGATCGATCATCCCGACACCCTGCTCGCGCATCCGGCGGACGATTTCGTCAGCAATTTCGTCGGTCAGGACAGCACGCTCAAACGCCTGCTGTTGGTGAAAGCCGAAGACGCGGCGGACAACGCGCCGTCGGTAAGTCCGGAGACGCCAGTGGCCGATGCGCTGGAATTGATGGACGAGCACGACCGTCGCTACGTGGTGGTCACCTGCGCCGAGAACAAGGCACTGGGTTACGTGCGCCGTCGCGACCTGCATCGCCAGACCGGCACCTGCGCGCAATTCCTTCGTGAGTTCAACGCCACCGCAGCGTACGACGAGCACCTGCGCATCCTGTTGTCGCGCATGTACGAGTTCAACCGCGCCTGGCTGCCGGTGATGGATGCCGAACGAGTGTTCCTTGGCGAGGTGACGCAGGAGTCGATTGCGGCATACCTCAGCTCGGGACGTTCACGGGGGATGAAGACTAGTATCGTCTCGCCGGCTGAGACGGTGGTCGCATAATCCGTCTGCGTGGTTGAAACCCGATCCCTGTGGGAGCGAGCCTGCTCGCGAAAGCGCAATATCAGTCGACGCTGATGGCGGCTGTGAAAATGCCTTCGCGAGCAGGCTCGCTCCCACGGGATCTACGCAATTTTGTCGATCGTCACTGGGTGACAAAGAATCTCAACAGCCTCTCCCGCAAGAGCGTCATCAATTCAGCTTCTTCAAGGTCCAAATCCCCCCTCAACACCCTCTCTCGACGCCAACGTCGCCGATGTTGCCGCTATCACACTTACCTGCGATCTAGCCGACAAAAGCCACGAACGTGCAGATATGTTTAACACTCGAAAATTCACCGGGAACATCTGCCCGTCATCTCGGTCGGGTAGAAGGAGTGATGAACGCGACGCACGTCAGAAGCGTGCAAAAACGCGACATTTTTAGTTGATCTCGCGCCCCTCACGCCCTAAAGTTCGCGCCGAACGTCCATGCTGGAAACGATCCATCCGGCTCAAGTACTGACGACGAGACAGCGAGGCCAAGGGACAGCTGCACATCCCCAGGCCTTTTTGCTTTCGGCGGCAATGCCTTGGGAAGTAGGCGAACCAAAGTGGGGATACGGAGGGCGTTCATGCACCCATTGTTTTTACGAGTTTGCCCATAGGAGCACCCAGCATGTCGATCCAGGTCGAAGACTATTTCGCGCGCGCTACATTCGACAAAATGAAGGCGTTCGCCGACAAACAGGAAACCCCGTTCGTGGTGATCGACACCGCGATGATCGCCCAGGCCTACGATGACCTGCGCGCCGGTTTCGAATTCGCCAAGGTCTACTACGCGGTCAAGGCCAACCCGGCCGTCGAGATCATCGACCTGCTCAAAGACAAGGGCTCAAGCTTCGATATCGCCTCGATCTACGAGCTGGACAAAGTCATGGATCGCGGCGTCAGCCCGGACCGTATCAGCTACGGCAACACCATCAAGAAATCCAAGGACATCCGCTACTTCTACGACAAGGGCGTGCGTCTGTTCTCCACCGACTCCGAAGCCGACCTGCGCAACATCGCCAAGGCTGCACCGGGTTCGAAAGTCTATGTGCGCATCCTCACTGAAGGCTCGACCACCGCTGACTGGCCACTGTCGCGCAAGTTCGGCTGCCAGACCGACATGGCCATGGACCTGCTGATCCTCGCCCGCGACCTGGGTCTGGTGCCGTATGGCATCTCGTTCCACGTCGGCTCGCAACAGCGCGACATCAGCGTCTGGGACGCGGCGATCGCCAAGGTCAAAGTGATCTTCGAACGTCTGAAAGAAGAAGACGGCATTCACCTGAAGCTGATCAACATGGGCGGCGGCTTCCCGGCCAACTACATCACCCGCACCAACAGCCTGGAAACCTACGCCGAAGAGATCATCCGCTTCCTGAAAGAAGACTTCGGTGACGACCTGCCGGAAATCATTCTGGAGCCGGGCCGTTCGCTGATTGCCAACGCCGGTATTCTGGTCAGCGAAGTGGTACTGGTTGCGCGCAAGTCGCGCACTGCCGTCGAGCGCTGGGTGTACACCGATGTGGGCAAGTTCTCCGGCCTGATCGAAACCATGGACGAAGCGATCAAGTTCCCGATCTGGACCGAGAAGAAAGGCGAGATGGAAGAAGTCGTGATCGCCGGCCCGACCTGCGACAGCGCCGACATCATGTACGAGAACTACAAGTATGGCCTGCCGCTGAACCTGGCGATTGGTGATCGTCTGTACTGGTTGTCGACCGGTGCGTATACCACCAGCTACAGCGCGGTCGAGTTCAATGGCTTCCCGCCGCTGAAGTCGTTTTACGTTTAAGGAGCAGCTGCAAGTTTCGAGCTGCAAGCTGCAAGAGAAAAGCCCACGAATTTGTGGGCTTTTTTGTGGGTGTTCGGCTGGGGAGGTTTTTTGTACTAGATACCATAGCCCCTCACCCCAGCCCTCTCCCGAGGGAGAGGGAGCCGACCGAGTGGTCTTCCGTCCGACATCGACCTGAACCACCTTGGCGATTATGGATTCGGCAAAACCATTGCAGGTCGGCGTACCTCCCAAGCATCCCTCGGTCGGTTCCCTCTCCCCTGGGAGAGGGCTAGGGTGAGGGCTCGGCGGTTTCAGCCGCGCTGCAACTCTGCATACCGAGCGGCATACCGACTAGCCATCGCCTGAATCCGCAAATCTGTCGCATCAGCCAGCGTCTGACTCGCCACCCGCAGGAAATTCAGATTGCCCCCGGCCAAGGCTTTCTCAAGCCAAACAACCGCTTCATCAACCCGCCCCTCAGCCGCCAACACCGCCGCATAACTGAACTGCCCACGAAAATCCCCTCCCTCAGCCGAACGCCGATACCACTCGCGCGCCGCCAGCGGATCCGCCGGACACACCTGCCCTTCCTCCAGATAACGCCCCAGCAGATTCATCGATTTCGCATGGCCCAACTCAGCCGCGCGCCGATACAACGCCAGCGCTTGCTGATGATCAACCGTCACCCCGCGCCCGGTCGCCAGCAAGTTGGCCAGGTTGTACATCGCCCAGTCCAGCCCCGCCTCGGCAGCGATCCGATAATGCTGCGCCGCGACCGAGGCATCCGCCGCACAACCCCAACCATGCTCATGACAACGCCCGAGCATGTTGCGCGCCATCAGATGCCCGCGACCGGCGGCGATGCCGAACCAGCGCAATGCAAGCGGTTGATCCTGCGCGATGCCCTGACCGTCCAGCAGGATCTGCCCAAGCAGCGCCTGCGCTTCAACCTCGCCCTCGCCCGCCGCCAGCAATATCGCCTGCGCAGCGCGGGCCGGGCTTTCTTCAAGCATTGCCGCCAACCCGGCCGCATCGAGAACTTCCTCGCGGCGCAACTGGAAACTCATACCTCGACCCAACGCCGCAGCAGGTTGTGATAAGTGCCAGTGAGGCGGATCAGCGAAGGGTGATCAGGCATGTCCTGCGTAAGCTGCTGAATCGCCCCGTCCATTTCGAACAGCAACGCGCGCTGGCTGTCTTCGCGCACCAGGCTTTGCGTCCAGAAAAACGAGGCATAACGCGCACCACGTGTAACCGCGTTGACCTTGTGCAAACTGGTGCCCGGATACAACACCATGTCGCCGGCCGGCAGCTTCACGCGCTGGGTGCCGTAGGTGTCCTGAATCTCCAGTTCGCCGCCGTCATAATCTTCCGGCTCGCTGAAGAACAGCGTCGCCGACAAATCGGTGCGCACCCGCTCGATGCTGCCCTTGGGCTGGCGCACGGCATTGTCGATGTGGAAATCAAAACTGCCGCCGGCCGTGTAGCAGTTCACTAGCGGCGGGAAGACTTTGTGCGGCAATGCAGCAGACATGAACAGCGGATTTTTCCACAGCCGCTCGAGCATCGCCGCGCCGATTTCCTTGGCCAGCGGGTGGCCTTCGGGCAGTTGCAGATTGTGCTTGGCCTTGGCCGACTGGAAGCCGGCGGTGATCTTGCCGTCGGCCCAATCCGCTTGCTCCAGGGCCTGGCGGATGCGCTGCACTTCGTCTTTTGCGAACAGCCCGGGAATGTGCAGCAGCATGGCGATGTCACCTGATGGCAAGAAGGCGGCAATGGTATTGATTCTTATTGACTGTGTAAAACCCCCGAGACGGATGAACAAGCAGAAACCGTAAGGGCAAATTGTAAAGAATGTAAATTCAATGCGAATAACAATGTTTCGCAATTGATACGAATACCTGTTTACCCTATATTCCGCCGCCTCAAATCCTTGGGGAGGGGAATAAAAATGGCACGTCAACACGCACAATTACCGGTCAGTTCACCACGTCTGCTCGCCTCGGCAATCGGTGTCGCAATCACCGCCGGCTCCGCTGGGCAGATGGTCTTCGCGGCGGAAAAAACCGAGAGCAAAACTTCCGGCAACGCCATTGCCCTGGACGCCACCGCCATCACCGGCGAAGCCCAGGATTCGACCTCCTATCAGGTCGAAAAAGCCTCCTCGCCCAAGTACACCGCACCGCTGGTCGACACCCCGCGCTCGGTCACCGTCATCCCGCAACAAGTGCTCAAGGACACCGGCGCGCTGAACATGCAGGACGCGCTGCGCACTGTGCCGGGCATCACCTTCGGCGCCGGTGAAGGCGGCAACCCGCAGGGCGACCGTCCGTTCATCCGCGGCTTCGACGCCCAGGGCGACACCTATCTGGACGGCGTGCGCGACACCGGTTCGCAGAGCCGTGAAATCTTCGCCGTGGAAAACATCGAAGTCAGCAAAGGCCCGAACTCGGCGATTGGCGGTCGTGGCGCGGCCGGCGGCAGCATCAACCTGGTGAGCAAGAAAGCGCACCTGGGCAACTCCTTCGACGGCGGCTTCACCTACGGCTCCGACCAGACCCAGCGCTACACCCTCGACGGCAACTACCAGTTCAGCGACAGCGCTGCCGGCCGTCTCAACCTGATGAGCCACGAGAGCAACGTCGCCGGTCGCGACAAGGTCGATTACGACCGTTGGGGCATCGCGCCGTCGCTGGCCTTCGGCCTGGGCACCGATACCCGTGTAAACCTCGACTACTACCATCTGGAAAGCAACGACACCCCGGACTCGGGCATCCCATACACCATTCCAACCGGTGGTTCGGCCGCACGCACCAAGTCCAACCCGGACAAGCCATACGCCGGGGGCGATCACGACAACTTCTATGGTCTGGATCGCGACTTCCGCAAGGGCCGCACCGACACCGCGACCTTCGCCATCGAGCACGACCTGAACGATGCGCTGACCATCAAGAACACCCTGCGCCACGGCAGCAGCATGCAGGATTACATCCTCACCCAGCCGGACGACAGCAAGGGCAACGTCAACAACGGCAGCGTCTGGCGTCGGGCCAACACGCGGGTGAGCAACACCGAAACCACCACCAACCAGACCGACCTGTTCGGCACCTTCTACGTGGCCGGTTTCAAGAACAGCTTCTCCACCGGTGTCGAATACACACGCGAGCAGAGCGAGAAATCCTCGTACAACGTCAACACCGACACCACGCCGCGTACGACCAATGTGCCTTCCAGCAGCAACTGCACACCGGCGATGATTGGCGCCTCGAGCAATTACAACTGCACCTCGCTGTCGAACCCGAACCCGAACGATCCGTGGAACGGTGCGATCTCGCGCAACTACGCCGGCACCGACACCCAGGCCGACACCTACGCGCTGTACGTGTTCGACACGCTGGAGTTGTCCGAGCAATGGCTGGTGAACATGGGCCTGCGCTACGACCACTTCGACACCGACTACAAAACCTACAACGCCGCAGGGACCACCACCTCCAAGGGTGATGACACCAGCGAATTCGTCACCGGCCAGTTCGGCGTGGTCTACAAGCCGGCGGAAAACGGCAGCATCTACGCCTCTTATGCGACCTCGGCGACACCGCCGGGCAACACCTTGGGCGAAGGTCAGGAAGGCAACCCGCTGGGCGGCACCCCGGATCGCAGCGGCAACCTGCTGAGCAGCGACATGGAACCGGAAACCACCAAGAACTACGAGATCGGCACCAAGTGGGATCTGCTCAACGATCGCCTGTCGCTGACCGCCGACATCTTCCGCACCGAGAAGGAAAACGCTCGCGTGCAGGTCGACACCAGCTCCTACGAGAACGCCGGCAAGACCCGCGTGCAAGGCTTCGAACTGTCGGCCAGCGGCAAGATCACCGACAAGTGGCAGGTGTTCGCCGGTTACGCCTTCATGGACAGCGAACAGGTTGACGGTGGTCCGTCGGGTCGCGCCAACGACGGCAACGATCTGCCGAACACGCCGAAAAACAGCGCCAGCCTGTGGACCACGTATCAGGTCACGCCAAAGCTGACGATCGGTGGTGGCGCGTTCTACGTCGACGACGTCTACGGCAGTGTCGCCAACACAACGATGGTCGATTCGTACGTGCGTTACGACGCGATGGCGGCCTACAAGCTGACCAAGAACGTCGACCTGCAACTCAACGTGCAGAACCTGACCGACGAAACCTATTACGACAAAGCCTTCTCGACCCACTTCGCCAACCAGGCGGCGGGCCGCACGGCGCTGTTGAGCACCAATTTCCACTTCTGACCAATGTGAAAACCTGTGGGAGCGAGCCTGCTCGCGAAGGCAATCTTTCAGCAACATTGATGCTGACTGACACACCGCTTTCGCGAGCAGGCTCGCTCCCACAGAGAATGTGCCGCGAGGCTCGGCCCCGTTCATTCAGTTGAACGGGGCTTTTGTGTGTTACGCAAAACGCATCTTGATAACCCACGGCATAATGCGCGCCGTGATGACAATTTCCGAACGGACGGCGAGTGACGTGTTGAAGAAAACCCTGTTCCAGTTGCACTGGTTTTTTGGCATCACCGCAGGACTGGTGCTGGCCCTGATGGGCATCACCGGCGCGGCCTATTCGTTTCAGGACGAGATCCTGCGCGCGCTGAATCCGTCCGTTCTGCAGGTGGAAAAACAGGTCGCTGGAGTGCTGCCGCCAGTTGAACTGGTGGAACGCATCGAAGCCGCGTCCGGCAAGAAAGTCGCGATGCTCTGGGTCGAGACCGACAGCGGTCACGCCGCACGGGTATTCTTCACTCCGCCCAAGGGTGAACGGCGTGGCGAAATGCGCTACTTCGATCCGTACACCGCCGAGTTCAAGGGCGACGCCACTGGCCAGGACTTCTTCGGCCTGATGCTGCAACTGCACCGCTTCCTCGCCATGGGCGACACCGGGCGCAACATTACCGGCGCCTGCACCTTGATGCTGCTGTTCTTCTGTCTCTCTGGCCTCTATTTGCGCTGGCCGCGCCAGTGGAACAGCTGGCGCGTGTGGTTGACCCTGGACTGGAAAAAGAAGGGCCGCGCGTTCAATTGGGATCTGCACTCGGTGGCCGGCACCTGGTGCCTTTTGGTCTATTTGCTGCTGGCGTTGACCGGTTTGTCATGGTCGTACGAGTGGTACAACAAAGGCCTGACCCGACTGCTTTCCGACGCGCCGCAAAACGAACGCGTACGTGGCGGTCGCGGCCCGGCGCCGGAAGGTCCGCCACCGACCGCCGACTACGCGGCGATGTGGAGCAGCATCTACAGCGCTGCCGGCCCGGGTCTGGCCGCGTACAACATTCGCATGCCGGCGGTGGCCGGCCAACCGGCAACCGTGTTCTACCTGCTCGACAGCTCGCCCCATGACCGCGCGCTGAACCAGATCACCCTCGATCCGGCCACCGGCGTGGTCAAACGCGTCGACCGCTATGCCGACAAAAGCTTCAAGGCCCAACTGCTGACCAGCATTTATGCGCTGCACGTCGGCAGCTATTTCGGCCTTGTCGGGCGCATCATCGTGACGATCGCAGCGGTGTGCATGCCGCTGTTTTTCATCACTGGCTGGCTGCTGTATCTGGACCGTCGACGCAAGAAAAAGCAGATCAAGGATGCCCGCCAAGGTCTCGCACAACCGTCCGCCGATGCTTCGGCATGGCTGATCGGTTTCGCCAGCCAGAGCGGATTCGCCGAGCAACTGGCGTGGCAGACCGCCGGACAACTACAGGCCGCCGGGCTGCCGGTCAACGTGCAGCCGCTGGCCAATATCGGCGAACAGGACCTGCGCAATTCCAATAACGCGTTGTTCGTGGTCAGCACCTTCGGCGACGGCGAAGCGCCGGACAGCGCGCGTGGTTTCGAACGCAAAGTGCTGGCCAAGGCCTCGACACTCGACAGCCTCAACTATGCCGTGCTCGGCCTCGGCGATCGGCAATACGCGCACTTCTGCGGCTTCGCCAAGCGCCTGCATCAATGGCTCGGCGAGCACGGCGGCAAGACCTTGTTCGCCCCGGTGGAAGTCGACAGCGGCGATCCTTACGCGTTGCGTCACTGGCAAACGCAACTCGGCCAGCTCACCGGACAGGCGCCGAGCGAAACCTGGCAAGCACCGAGCTACGACAACTGGACGCTGGTCCGTCGCGAACTGATGAACCCCGACAGCAGCGGCGCGCCGGTCTACCTGCTCGGCCTCAAGGCCCCGAACACCCGCAGTTGGCTGGCCGGTGACCTGGTCGAAGTGCTGCCACGCAATTGCCCGTGGGCCATCGAACATTTCCTCGACGGCCTCGGCATTCGTGGCGAAACTCAGGTGAAGGTCAACGGCATCGACGAACCACTGGAAGTGGCCCTCGCCTCACGGCAACTGCCCGAGCACCGCGCGCATCTGGTCGGCTTGCATGCGCAGTCGCTGGTCGACGCGATGGTGCCACTGGCGATGCGCGAATACTCGATCGCCTCGATTGCCGCTGACGGCTTGCTGGAGCTGATCGTGCGCCAGGAACAGCACAACGACGGCAGCCTCGGCATCGGCTCCGGCTGGCTCACCGAGCATGCGCCTGTGGGCGGCAGCATCAGCCTGCGCGTGCGGCGCAACAGCGGTTTCCATCTGCCGAACGAACCCGTGCCGATGATCCTGCTGGGCAACGGCACAGGTCTCGCCGGCCTGCGCAGCCTGCTCAAGGCACGCATTGCCGACGGCCAGCAACGGCAGTGGCTGCTGTTCGGCGAGCGTAACCGCGAACACGACTTCCTCTGCCGCGCCGAGCTGGAAGAGTGGCTGGTCAATGGTGATCTGGCGCGATTGGATCTGGCGTTTTCCCGCGATCAGGCCGAGAAGATTTATGTGCAGGATCGCTTGCGTGAGTCGGCGGATGAATTGAAGAAGTGGTTAGCAGATGGTGCTGTCATCTATATCTGCGGCAGCCTTCAAGGGATGGCCTCAGGCGTCGACCAGGCCCTCAACGATATCCTCGGCAGCGCCGAAGTCGAACGCCTGATCGAACAGGGCCGCTATCGCCGGGATGTTTACTAACGCCTGCGAAAAGCCCCTCACCCTAGCCCTCTCCCAATGGGAGAGGGGACCGACTGGGGGATGCTCGAGATCGACGCCGACCTGAGCGTTCTTCACTGAATCCATAGCCATAATCACCTCGGTCGGCTCCCTCTCCCTCTGGGAGAGGGCTGGGCGGGCGGCGTTCCGATGAGGGAAATGGGCTACTGTTAAATCTCCACTCAACTTCACAAGGACCGTGAAGCCATGCCAAGCCGCCCTACCCTCGCCCAATTCGCCCGCCACTTGCGCACCAACCAGACAGATTGCGAACACCTGCTCTGGCAGCGCCTGCGTTCCCGGCAGATAGCCAACCTGAAATTTCGCCGACAGTTTCCATGTCCGCCGTTTGTGCTGGATTTCTATTGTGTGGAGTTGAGATTGGCGATTGAGCTGGATGGTGGCCAGCATTATGAGACGGCCGGGGTGGTTCACGATCGGCGCCGGTCGAACTTCCTGTCTCAACAAGGCATCGACGTCGTGCGATTCAGCAATCTTGAGGTGCTTCAGCAGATGGATGATGTGTTGGAGCAGATCATCAGAATTGCGGCAGAGCGGAAAATGCCCTCACCCTAGCCCTCTCCCAGAGGGAGAGGGGACTAATTGGGGGATGCTCGAGATCGACGCCGACCTGAGCGTTCTTCACTGAATCCAAAGCCATAATCACCTCGATCTTCCAGGTCGATGCATGACGCAAGACACCTCGGTCGGCCCTCTCCCTCCCAGAGGGCGAGGTGACTGATTGGGTGATGCTTGAAATCGACGCCGACCTGAGCGTTCTTCACTGAATCCAAAGCCACAATCACCTCGGTCTTCCAGGTCGATGCAT
>NZ_RCOA01000004.1:27905-66750 GCF_004307585.1 Pseudomonas sp. Sample_20
GCGTTCTTCACTGAATCCAAAGCCACAATCACCTCGGTCTTCCAGGTCGATGCATGACGCAAGACACTTCGGTCGGCCCTCTCCCTCCCAGAGGGCGAGGTGACTGATTGGGTGATGCTTGAAATCGACGCCGACCTGAGCGTTCTTCACTGAATCCAAAGCCACAATCACCTCGGTCTTCCAGGTCGATGCATAGCGCAAGACACCTCGGTCGGCCCTCTCCCTCCCAGAAGGAGAGGGGACTGATTGGGGGATGCTTGAGATCGACGCCGACCTGAGCGTTCTTCACTGAACCCAAAGCCACAATCACCTCGGTCTTCCAGGTCGATGCATGACGCAAGACACCTCGGTCGGCTCCCTCTCCCTCCGGGAGAGGGCTGGGGTGAGGGGCTTTTGATCCAGCGTGATTAAACAGGCTGCAACTTCTGCTCAAACACTGCTACCCCATCCAGATCCCGCAACACCACGCTCATCTCCCCGCTCTGCCCTTCGATATTCACCTCGCCAAAAAACTGAAATCCGGCAAACGGTGAGGTGTTCTGTGCGGGCGGTGCTTTCTCGAACACCACCTCAGGCCCGAACGTCTTGTCCAGTGGATTCGGCCCGAAACTGCCGGCGTTCAACGGCCCGGCAACAAATTCCCAGAACGGTTCGAAATCCTGAAACGCGGCGCGGTCCGGGTGGTAGTGATGCGCCGCGCAGTAGTGCACGTCCGCCGTCAGAAACACGAAATTACGCACCTGCTGCGCACGTAAAAATCCGAGCAATTCGGCAATTTCCAGTTCACGTCCCTGCGCCGGGCCGGGGTCGCCGTTGGCCACGGCTTCCCAGCGTGCAACGCCCGGGCTGACCTCACCGTCCGGGACGCCCAGGCCGATGGGCATGTCGGCGGCGATAACTTTCCACTGCGCCGTCGACGCCTGCAATTCACGCTTGAGCCAGTCCAGTTGCTCGCGGCCGAGAAACGGTTTTGCCGCGCCCAGGTTGGCATCGTTGGCTTCGCGATAGCTGCGCATATCCAGCACGAATACGTCGAGCATCGGCCCGTAGCTGAGCTTGCGATAAATGCGCCCGCCGCCGTCCGCCGCTTGCAAACGCATCGGCGCATATTCCAGCCACGCCTGCCGCGCGCGGCCGACCAGCTTGTGGATATCTTTCTCCTGATAACGCTCATCCAGCTGCTTGCCCGGTGACCAGTTGTTGACCACTTCGTGATCGTCCCACTGCCAGATCTGCGGCACTTCGGCGTTGAAGCGGCGGATGTTTTCGTCCATCAGGTTGTAGCGATAGTTGCCGCGATAATCGTCGAGAGTCTGCGCGACTTTGCTCTTGGCTTCGGTGGTGATATTGCGCCAGATGCGCCCGCTTTCGGTGGTCAGTTGCGCGGGCACCGGGCCGTCGGCGTAGATGGTGTCGCCGCTGTGAATAAAGAAGTCCGGCAGGCGCAGGCGCATGGCTTCGTAGATGCGCATGCCGCCGATGTCCGGGTTGATCCCGAAGCCCTGGCCGACGGTGTCACCGCTCCAGACAAAACGGATGTCGCGCCTGGCCGTCGGCACGCTGCGCAGATGGCCGAACCACGGTTCGCTGGCGACGCCGCTCTGCGCATCTTCGAAGTGCACGCGATAGAAGACTGCCTGGTTGGCCGGCAGGCCGGTGAGTTCGACGCGGGCGGTGAAATCGCTGCGCGCATCGGCCAGTGGCGAGACGAATTTGCGCGGGTTGCCGAACAGGCTGCCGGTGTCCCACTCCACCACCATGCGCGCCGGGCGATCGCTGCGGCTCCAGATCATCGCGCGGTCGCCGAGCAGGTCGCCGGACTGCACGCCGTCGGTGAGCTGCGGACGATCCTTGACCGAGGCAATCACCGCCGGCGCCAGCCCCGGCAGCAACAGCCCGGCGCCGACCGCTTGCATGACGCGACGCCGACCGAGATTGAAATCGCTCATGGTGTTCTCCCTGCAAAAGGGAAAACTTAAGCATGCCTATATGAACTCGCCATGACACCCTTAACCATGTGGGAGCGAGCTTGCTCGCGAAGGGTACCTATCAGTAGAAATTTTTTTCGCTGACACACCGCTTTCGCGAGCAAGCTCGCTCCCACAGGTTTTGCGACGTCAGCTAAGCCTTGGCCGGTTCCAGCGCTAACTCGACAGCCTCCGGCCGTTTGAGCAGCGCATACACCACCGCCGTAACCAGGCTCCCCGCAACAATCGCCAGCAGATACAGCAGCGCATGGTTGATTGCATTGGGGATCGCCAGCACGAACAAGCCACCGTGCGGCGCCATCAGTTTGCAGCCGAAGTACATCGACAAGGCACCGGTCAGCGCGCCGCCAGCGATGCTCGCCGGAATCACCCGCAGCGGATCTTTCGCGGCAAACGGAATCGCCCCTTCGGAGATAAAGCACAGGCCGAGCACGAACGCCGCTTTGCCGGCCTCGCGCTCGGTCTGGGCGAACTTGCGCCGGGCAATGAAGGTGGCGATGCCCAGGCCAATCGGCGGCACCATGCCGGCGGCCATGGTCGCGGCCATCGGTGCGTAACTCTGCGAGGCCAGCAGCCCCACCGAAAACGCATAGGCAGCCTTGTTGATCGGCCCACCGAGGTCGACGCACATCATGCCGCCGAGCAACACGCCGAGCAGAATCGCGTTGGTGGTGCCCATGCTGTCGAGGAACTGCGTAAGCGCGGCGAGCATGCCGGCGACCGGTTTGCCGACCACGTAAATCATCACCAGGCCGGTGACCAGACTGGCCAGCAACGGGATGATCAGAATCGGCTTCAACGCTTCCAGGCTCTGCGGCAATTTCACATAGCGGGCAATGGCTTTGGCGGCATAACCGGCGATGAAGCCGGCAATAATCCCGCCGATGAATCCAGCGCCCAGAGTGCCTGCGAGCAAACCGCCGATCATCCCCGGCGCAAGGCCCGGGCGATCGGCGATCGAGTAGGCGATGTAACCGGCGAGTAGCGGCACCATCAGTTTGAACGCGGTTTCGCCGCCGATCTGCATCAGCGCCGCCGCCAGCGTGCCTTCTTCCTTGTAAGCGGTGATGCCGAACACGAAGGACAACGCGATCAGCAAACCACCCGCCACCACCATCGGCAGCATGTACGACACACCCGTGAGCAGGTGTTTGTAGACGCCGGTTTTCTCGGACTTGGCCGGGGCCTTGCCGTCGCTTGCCGCACTTTCCACTGCGCCTTCGGCCAGGGCTTTTTTCAGGGTCGCTTCGGATTGCTTCAGGGCTACGCCCGTGCCGCAGCGATAGATCTTTTTGCCGGCGAAACGCTCGGTGGCGACGTCGATATCTGCCGCCAGCAGCACCACGTCAGCCTCGGCGATGGCCGTTGCGCTGAGCGGGGTTTTCGCGCCCACCGAGCCTTGGGTTTCGACCTGCAATTCATAACCCAGGCGCTTGGCGGTCTGCTGCAACGCTTCGGCGGCCATGAAGGTGTGGGCGACGCCGGTCGGGCAGGCCGTGATAGCAACGATGCGTGGCGCACGTGGCGCGTCAATCGCCGGTTCGACTGCGCTGGCCACGTAGACTTCGGCTTCTTCAGCACCGCGACGCAGCACCGCTTCGACATCCTGCAAGGCCTGCGCCGGAGCGATCTGGAACACGCGCTTGCCGACGAAGCGACTCATGTCCACCGCGCCGGTGGTGACCAGCAAGACCCACTCGGCGGCTTCGATGGTCGCCGCCGACAATTCGCGTTCCGGGTGCGCCGGATCGACCACTTCAACGCTGGTGCTCCAGCCCTGACGCTGCGCCGCTGCATCGAGCAGACGCGCGCACAGCACACTGGTGACCATGCCGTTCGGGCAAGCCGTAACAATGGCTAACTTCATGACAAACCCTCTTATTGTTCTGTCAGGGGGCGCACGCGCACGCCCTGTTCGAGCTGCGCCAGTTGCGCAGCGTCGTTGATGCCAAAACCGATCTGGGTCACCGCCATTGCCGCAATCGCGGTGGCGGTGCGCAGGGTTTGCTCGGGGGTGTCGGCGCTAAGCAGACCGTGGAGCATGCCGGCCAGCAAGGAATCGCCGGCACCAACCGTGCTCGCCACGCTGACCTTCGGTGGCGAGGCATGCAGGGCCGAGCCGACACTGAACCAGTTGACCCCGTCGGCGCCGTGGGAAATCACCACGTGCTCGATGCCTTGCGCATGCAAACGTGCGGCGGCTTGTGCTTCGGCGATCGGCGACACCACTTCGCAGCCGAGGGCGTGGGCCAGTTCTTCGGTGTTCGGTTTGATCAGCCAGGGGCTGGCCTGCAACGCGGCGCGCAAGGCTTCGCCGCTAGAGTCGAGGGCGACTTTCAAGCCGAGCGCGTTCAAGCTTTCAATCAGCTCGCGCAACCACTGCGCCGTGACGCCGCGCGGCAGACTGCCGGCGACCACCACCGCATCGTGCCCCGGTGCGATCTGCTGCAAGCGATCAAGCAAGGCTTGCTGCGCCGTTGCATCGACCACCGGGCCAGGCCCGTTGATGTCGGTGATGCGCCCGTCCTGTTCGGCGACTTTGATGTTGCTGCGCGTCTCGCCCGGCACGCGGATGAACGCGTCGACGAAACCGCGCTTGGCGAACAGGGTTTCGAACGCTTGCTGATTGTCTTCGCCGAGAAAGCCGCTGACGGTGACCTGATGGCCGAGATCCGCCAGCACCTGGGCGACATTGACGCCTTTGCCCGCAGCGTGGGTGTGCATCTCCTCGCTGCGATTGACCTGACCGGCATCCAGCCGTGACAGCTCGACGGTGAGGTCGAGTGCCGGGTTGAGGGTCAGGGTAAGAATCTTGGCCATTACAGGGCCTCCACTAATGCGCGCACTTCATTCGCGCTGCCCACGGCCAGGGCCTGCTGAGCGAGGATTTGCGCCTGGGGCAGGCTGAGTTCACGGATGCGCGCCTTGACTTCGGCAATGCTGCGCCCGGACACGCTGAGCTCGTCGACACCGAGGCCAACCAGCACCGGCACCGCCAGCGGGTCCGCCGCCAGCTCGCCGCAGACGCCCACCCATTTGCCATGGGCATGGGCCGCGCGCACGGTGATGTCGATCAGTTGCAGCACCGCCGGGTGCAAGCCGTCCGCTTGTGCAGACAGCGTCGGATGACCACGGTCGATGGCCAGGGTGTATTGCGTGAGGTCGTTGGTGCCAACGCTGAAGAAGTCGACTTCCTTGGCCAGTACCGGCGCGAGCAATGCGGCCGATGGCACCTCGATCATGATCCCCAATTGCAGGTCGGCGACTGGAATTTCCAGACGCAGGCGTTCGGTCATGTCGCGGGCCTGGCGCCACTCTTCGACGCTGCCGACCATCGGGAACATGATCCGCAGCGGACGGTTGTCGGCCGAGCGCAGCAAGGCGCGCAGTTGCGCTTCCATGATCTGCGGCCGCTGCAGGGTCAGGCGAATACCGCGCACGCCGAGGAACGGATTTTCTTCCTTGGCGATCGGCCAATACGGCAGCGGTTTGTCGCCGCCGACATCGAGCGTACGCACCACCAGCGGCCGCCCGGCCAGACCATCGAGGACGCGACGGTATTCGGCTTCTTGGGTCGCCTCATCCGGTGCCTGTGGGTGGGCCATGAAAATCAGTTCGGTGCGCAGCAGACCAATGCCTTCGGCGCCCTGCTCCACCGCGCTGGTCACGCCTGCGCTTTCGCCGATGTTGGCGAACACTTCGACGGCGTGGCCGTCGGTGGTGTGTGCCGGTTGATGGCGTTGTTCGGCGGCGATCTTCAGGCGTTGCTCGCGGGTGTCGCGCTCTTCAGCGGCACGCTTGAGGGTCGCGGCATCGGCGTCGACATGCAGACGGCCACGCTGACCGTCGAGCAACAGCGGCGTGCCCGGCTCGAGCAACAGCACCGCTGCACCCGCGCCGACCAGTGCTGGAATACCGAGCGCGCGGGCGACGATGGCGCTGTGCGCGGTAGCACCGCCGCGCGCGGTGAGAATCCCTGCCACTCGCGCAGGATCCAGGCGCGCGACATCGGACGGGCCGACTTCGTCCATCACCAGAATGTACGGTTGCTCAGGTTCGTTCGCGGTTTGCACGCCACACAATTGCGCCAGCACTCGACGGCCGATGTCACGCAGATCCGCAGCACGCTCGGCGAGCAAAGCGTCCTGCAGCGATTCCTGCTGTTTGGCGGCCGCTTCGATCACCGCCATCCACGCCGCTTCGGCGCTTTCGCCTTGCTTGAGGCGGGTGTCGACTTCGTCGGTCAGATCCGGGTCGTCGAGCATTTCCTGATGGGTGATGAAAATCTCGCGAATCGCCTTGGCCTTGCTGCGTTCGATCAAGCCTTGGATGTCGCGGCGCACGTCGCTCAGCGCTTGCTTGAGGCGCTCGCGCTCGATCGCGGCAGATTCGCCGCGCAACGGGTAATCGATGGTTTGCAGCACCTGAATGTGCGCAGGGCCGATGGCGATGCCCGGTGCGGCAGGAATCGCCTGCAACAGGCTGCCGGAGGCCGGAGCCACCAGCACTTCGGCGATGTCGGCGATCACTTCGCGCTGCTGACTCATGGCCGGCAGCGGCTCGACTTCCTCACCGAGGCCCTCTTCAATCGCCGCGAGCAGGGCCGGCAAGGCATCGGCGGCGATGCTCGGCTCGGCGATCAGCTCCAGCACCTGACCGCGCCGGGCACCGAGACTGAGCAGTTTGCTCAGGCTCTTCACCGATACGGCGCTGTCCTGGCTGTCGACGATGCGCACGCGGATTTCGCCATCAAAACTCTTCGCCAGTTGCGCAAGAATCTTCGCTGGTCGTGCGTGCAAACCATGGGCATTGGCCAGGGCAATACGTGCACTCGGCCAGTCGGCCGGCAGTTCACCGCCGAGCACTTCGAGGACTTTGCGGCTGCTGGTGGCGCGGCCCAGTTCGTGGCCGCGACCTTCGATCAGCAACGCGCACAAACGCTCGAGCAACGCCTGATGCGCTTCGCCCAGACTGGCGAGGCAGAACAGTCCGCTGAGCGGCTGGCCGAGGTAGCGCATCGGTTTGTCCGGGGTGACGAACGCCAGTCCCGGACGCTTCACGGTCTGCTCGCTGTGCAGCCACCACAGGCCGTCGCCCAGTGGCAGCGCTTCAACCTGCTGCAACACGCCGGCAAAGCCGTTGCTCACACAATCGGCCTGACGCAGCAGACGTGCGCCGCGCCAGACCAGTTCTTCGAAATCGTCGGCCGACACGCCGAGGCCGATCATCTGCGCATCCAGCGCCAGTTCCTGCGGCGCGCCTTGCAACAGTTTCAGCAGCGCTTCGGGGGAGCTGGCGCGACGCAGGGCCTGGCCCAGATCGGTCTCGCCGAGGGCGCGGGTCAGCAGTTGCAGCAGGCGCAGGTGTTCATCGGATTTCGCCGCGATGCCGATCGCCAGATAAACGATCTGGCCATCGCCCCAATCGACGCCATCAGGAAACTGCATCAGGCGCACGCCGGTGGCGAATACCTGATCGCGGGTTTCCGGCGTACCGTGGGGAATGGCGATGCCTTGACCGAGAAAGGTCGAGCCCTGGGCTTCCCGGGCCTGCAGGCCGGCGAGGTAGCCGTCGGCAACCAGACCGTCGGCAACCAGATGACTGGCCAGCAATTGCAGGGCAGCGGGTTTATCCACGGCCGACTGGCCCATGGATATCTGCTCTATAGTGAGCTCGAGCATGCGATCTCCTTTTTGGCGCAGTTCAACGCCAGGTATTGTTTTGAATGGTTCACAGCTTAGGCGCTCTGCCGCGCTTTTCAGCGGCAGTTTTGGCGGTTTCACGGCAGGACCGGCCAAAGGCGTCTAAAACGTAGAAAATACGCTTGCTGAAACGTTTAATCTAGATTGATCGGCACGTTACTCGATAATGTCTCATCCTTGAAGTCCAACTGGTCGGATCTGCCCAAGCAATAAGTCGACTGCCCTTATCGGGTAGGATTGGCGAAAATGTCGCGGCATGCTCGAAAAAACAAGGAAATACCGGGTTGAAACTCAGTGATATCGCGCGGTTGGCCGGCGTCTCCGTCACCACCGCCAGCTACGTCATCAACGGCAAGGCCGAACAGCAACGCATCAGCAACGCGACCGTCGAGCGCGTGCGCGCGGTGGTCGATCTGCACGGCTTCACGCCCAATCCGCAAGCGGCCGGCCTGCGCAGTCGGCACACGCGCACCCTGGGCTTTATCTTGCCGGATCTGGAAAACCCCAGTTACGCGCGGATCGCCAAGTTGCTCGAACAAGGCGCGCGGGCGCGCGGTTATCAATTGCTGATCGCCAGCTCCGACGATGCGCCGGACAGCGAGCGCCAGTTGCTGCAACTGTTCCGCGCCCGTCGTTGCGATGCGCTGATCGTTGCCAGTTGCCTGCCGGCCGGTGATGACAGCTATCGGCAGTTGCAGGCCAAGGGTCTGCCGATCATCGCCATCGACCGGGTCATGGAACCGGAGCATTTCTGCTCGGTGATCAGCGACGACCGCGAAGCCAGCCTGCATCTGACCCAGAGCCTGCTCGATCCGCAGCCAAAGCAGATCGTGCTGCTCGGCGCACGGCCGGAGCTGAGCATCAGCCAGGAGCGTGCCGCCGGTTTCCGCGCAGCGCTCAACGATTTCAAAGGCGAGGTGCTGGTCGAGCACGCCGAGTCGTTCAGCCGCGAGTGCGGCAAGCAATTGATGGAAGAACTCCTGCAGCGTCTGGGGCATTTGCCTGACGCGCTGGTGACCACTTCCTACGTGCTGCTGCAAGGCGTGTTCGATGCGCTGCATGATTTCCCGCTGAAATCGAGGCCGCTGCGCCTCGGCACCTTCGGCGACACGCAGTTGCTGGATTTCCTGCCGCTGCCGGTCAATGCCATGTCCCAGCAACACCAGTTGATCGCCGACAAGGCCCTGGAACTGGCGCTGGCCGCCGTCGAGCAGGACGACTACCAACCGGGCGTGCAAGCCATTGCGCGGACCTTCAAGCAGCGTATTCATCGGGACTGAATCGTGGAGCTGATCGACAGCCACACCCACCTCGACTTCCCAGACTTCGACGCCGATCGCGCCGAGTTGCTGGCCGAAAGCCGCGCTCTCGGCGTGCGGCGCATCGTCGTGCTGGGCGTGCATCAGGGCAACTGGCAACGGGTGTGGGATCTGGTGCAGAGCGATGCCGAGCTGTACGCGGCGTTCGGATTGCACCCGGTGTTTCTCGATCAGCATCGGCCCGAGGATTTGCATGCGCTGGGGGACTGGCTGACGCGCTTGCGCGGACATCGTCAGCTGTGTGCGGTGGGCGAGATCGGCCTGGATTACTTCATCGAAAACCTCGATCGCGAACGGCAACAGGCGTTGTTCGAAGCGCAGCTGCAACTGGCGGCGGACTTCGAGTTGCCGGCGCTGATCCACGTACGCCGCAGCCACGCAGCGGTGATCGCCACGCTCAAGCGCTTCAAGCTCAAACGCGCCGGCATCATCCACGCCTTCGCCGGCAGCCGTGAGGAAGCGCGGGAATACATCAAGCTTGGTTTCAAACTGGGCCTCGGCGGCGCACCGACCTGGCCGCAGGCATTGCGCATGCATCGGGTGCTGCCGGAACTGCCGCTGCAATCGGTGGTACTGGAAACCGACTCACCAGACATGGCCCCCGCCATGTTCCCCGGCCAGCGCAACAGCCCGGCGCATCTGCCGGCAATCTGTGCGGCGTTGGCCGAGCTGATGAATATCACTGCTGAACAACTCGCCGCTGCCAGCACGGCCAACTGCTGCGAAGTCTTCGGCTGGTAATACTGCCGTCCCCGGTGGGAGCGAGCCTGCTCGCGAAAGCGGTGTGTCAGTTACAGCTATTTTTCAGACAGACCGCTATTACGAACAGGCTCACCCCTACATTCTAGATTGTGCTAAATGATGTAATCACTTAGTGCTTTCAGCCCACTACTGCGAAATCTTCGATAATCCACCAAGTTCAAGGAATTTGACCAAGACCAAAAAGCGGAAATCACAGAACAGCACAACACGGCTAAAGCTTGATTTAATCTGCCTACTTCTAAACAGCAAGTCACTTTCCGGGAAAAGTATAGTAGACGGAATTTTCGCCGCTCTCATCAAAGAAAGGAAGATCAAAATCAAACCTGACATACACTCGAGCTTTTTTATTTGCCCCTACATACCCTCCGACAGCCCACTCGTTCCACTTATCGTCCTGTCGCATACTGTCTGGAGAATCAATACCCCACCATTGAACATCATCAAAACTGAAATGTATGTTGGCCTTATGCCTTCCAAAATAATCTGGATCATTAATTGTGTACTCTGTGGAATAACAGTAAAAAATACTTCCATCGCTACTCCACCAATATCTGTATCTTATTTGTCCCCGGTAAGCTCCCCTGACCGCATGAAGCTCCCCATCATATAAAGTCGCGTTCTTGCTAAGCCTTTCAAAATCCTCTTTGGTGATAGTATTTTTTTTAGAAACGTTCTCTACACCAGGCGCAGGTCTGCCACTGGAAAATCTGTTACTTGATTTCATGATCGCTCCCTAAAACATAGTAAAGACAAGATGAAAATACATCGGGTCGTTCTGGCTAACTTAGTAAATCCGATTGACCCAACTCGTCCTACTGTAAAACCTGACAGTCCCGACGAGCGGCTTCACTCAGCCGTGCCGAAATCAAGAATCTACGAAGATGCTTACGCTGGACGCGAAAACGGAAAACTGCGATGGATGTCTAAAGGGCGAGCGAGAGGCAGGGGGATACATCAAGCGGGATTCAAACTGGGTCTCGGCAGTGCAACGACCTGCCGGAACTGCCACTGCAATCGGTGGTGCTGGAAACCGACTCACCGGACATGGCCCCCGCCATGTTCCCTGGCCAGCGCAACAGCCCGGCGCATCTGCCGGCGATTTGTGCGGCGCTGGCCGAGCTGATGAATATCACGCCTGAACACCTGGCCAACGCCAGCACCGCCAACTGCTGCGAAGTCTTCGGCTGGTAACACCGCCATCCCCTGTGGGAGCGAGCCTGCTCGCGAAAGCAATCTGTCAGTGACATCGTCAATGCCTGACCCACCGCCTTCGCGAGCAGGCTCGCTCCCACATCAGACGCGAAATGCGCTGATCAGTTGTTTGAGCTCAACCACCTGCGCCGACAGCGCGCGGCTGGCATCTTCGGTCTGGTGCGCACCTTGCGCCGTGCGTTCGCCGGCACGGTTGATCTCGACGATATTCTGGTCGATGTCATGGGCCACGGCGGTCTGCTGTTCCACGGCAGCGGCGATTTGCTGGTTCTGGTCGACGATCATGCCCACCGCGCCAAGAATGTTCTCCAGCGCCTGCTGGACCTTCTCCGACTGGCCCACCGTGCCGTTGGCCATCTGATGGCTGACGCCCATGGCCTTCACCGCCGCGCCGACGCCACCGTGCAGCTTGGCGATCATCTGCTCGATTTCTTCGGTCGATTGTTGGGTGCGCTTGGCCAAGGTGCGTACTTCGTCGGCGACCACCGCAAAACCGCGCCCCTGCTCGCCGGCCCGGGCCGCTTCAATGGCGGCGTTGAGCGCCAGCAGGTTGGTCTGTTCGGCGATGCTCTTGATCACCTCAAGCACACGGCTGATCGACTGGCTGTCGCTGGCCAGTTGATTGATCACCAGCACCGACTGGTCGATTTCGCTGGCGAGCGCGGCAATGCTGCCCTGTTGCGATTCCACCAGGCCGCGCCCGCTGAGGGTTTCGTCATTGACGCTGTGGGCGCTGCTCACCGCAGCGGCGGCACTGCGAGCGACTTCCATTGAGGTCGCCGACATCTGGTTCATCGCCGTCGCCACTTGTTCGATTTGCGAGCGCTGCCCGGCCACAGCCTGATTGCTCTGCGCCGACACGCTCTCCACCTGCCCGGCCTGTCGCTCGACTTCGCCAACGGTGTGGCCCACGCGTTCGATCAAGTCGTGAATCTTCTTCACCGTACCGTTGAACACCTCGCCCAACTCGCCCAGCTCATCGCGGCTGCTGGCCTTGAAGTTGACGGTCATGTCACCGGCGGCGACCTTGTCCATCATCGCGCCCAGGCTTTTCAGAGTGGTGCGGGTCGAGGCGTAGAAACCGCCATAAAGATAGAAAATCAGCACAAAGACCACCGACAGCGCCGAGGCTTGCAGAATCATGTGCGTGCGGTTCTGCGCCAGACGCTGCTGCAATTGCCTGTCGAGGAATTTCAGCGTGGCCTGATTGAGCTGGTAGGTGTGTTCCATCAGCCCGGTGACCTGATCGTAGAATGCCTGCCACGGCGCATCGAGGGTGTCGGCCATTACCACTTGTTCTTCGAACAGCTCGCTGGCCTGTTTGAGCGAAGCCTTGCTGCTGTCGGCCTGGGCGCTGAGGGATTCGCGTGCAGCGCTGCTGGAACCGAGGGCGTCCTGCAGTTTCAGAGCGTACTCGGCCTGGAGTTTTTCGATCTGCACCAGCAGCTCGTCAAAACGCGTGCTGGAGGAACTGTTGAGAAAGCCCTGGCCCAACGAATACGAGCCCATCGCCCGGCCTTCGCCGAGGGTTTGCGTCACGCTGGGGGTAATCAGCGTCACCAGTTCGCTGAGCTGACGAATGTCGCTCTGGTTGTCGCGGCTCAACCCGGCCTGACTGGTGATGATCTGGCTGAAAATCTGCGCACTGGCCAGCAACTTGCCGATCAACGCGCTTTTGCTTTGCAGCGAAGTCTCCGCCTGCTGGGCCTTGAACGCGGCGATCATTTCATCGCGCTTGGCCTCGAACTGCTTGATCTGCTCGGGATCTTCGGTCATCGCCGTCAGCCCTTCGAGGCGCGCGAGCACAGCCTGCTCCAGCGTCTGGATCTGCGCTTCGACATTGCCGGCCTTGCCGGACTGGCCGAGGGTGACGTCGATCTGCACCAGATTGTTCAGGGTTTCCAGATCCCGGCGCAGGCTCAGGCTGCTGCCCAGCAGGTCGAGGCTTTGCAGTTCGACGCGGGTGCCCTGAAATTCGCGATAGGAGTCGCGCACCAGATAGAAATTGGTCACCAGCATCGGCACCAGGAACAGCACGCTGATCAGGCTGAACTTCATGCCGAAGCTCAGACGGTTCATCAGCGAGACGGCGGGATAGAGCAAGCTCTTCACTGGAAGTCTCCCTTGGTTTTTCTTGTTTTTATTGGCAGGCGCGGGACGACAGCAGATAGCCACTATCGGGCGCTATCTCTGTATAGCGTAAATCGGCGGGAGGTTTTGTAACTTATGGTTACTGATGAATGGTGGAACAGGGTTTTCAGGGCTGCGGCGCAGCCCCTCGGGGATGAATCCCCTCGCCACAATGAGTTTCACACTGGCTTATCAGTGAACCAGAACTGTCCACAAGGCAAACCCGGCATACCACAGCACCGCCGCGCGCAGCAGCAATTCCCACAGGCAATCGAGGGTGTTGATGCCGTCCGGGCCGACCACTGGCGGTGGAACTTCCCCGGCTGCCAGGCCGACCTTGTTGATCAACTGCGCAGCGCTGATGTTCCAGTTCAGCAGCTCATGCAGCATCACCCGGCTGACCGCGACGAAGTTGCCGACCAATGCCAGACTCGCCGCCAGCAAGCGCACCGGCACCCAATCGAAAGCGTGACGCAATTGCGCAGCACGCTCGACCAGCGCCGGATTGCTGCCGTGCTCTTCGGCCAGCGCCAACAGGCGATAAGCCAATGCCGCCACCGGACCGAGGAGGAAGTACCAGAAGATCACCGCGAAGAAACTCTGATACGCCTGCCACAGCAGATGCCCCTGCACTTGCTCAAGCAATTGCTCGCCACTGTCGGCGCAGATGTCCAGGTCGCGCTTGGCCACGTGGGCCGCCGCTTGCAGATCCTCACGGCGCCAGGCATCGCGGAACGGTCCGAGTCCGCCGAGCAGGTCGCCGCGTCCGAGGCTGTAAATCACCACCAGCAAATGCACCGGCAGCGCCAGCAAACCGTACGCCACCGGTTCCAGCACCAGCAGCAACAGCGCCAGCAACGCCACCGGGCACAGCACCAGAATCGTCAGCACCAGCCACGGTTGCCTGGCCAGCCGTTTGCTGTTTTCGAGTTTGTGCAGTTCGCGGATCCATCCGCCGTCGCGTTGAAGCCGATGGCGCAGGGCCGAAAACTTCTCGATCCACACCGCCAGCAGTAACACCAGAAAACTCATTGTCCTTCCTCTTTTGCCAGGGCTGCGCGGTAGCGTGCCCAGTCGAATGCCGGTCCTGGATCGGTCTTGCGCCCCGGCGCGATATCGCTGTGGCCACAGATACGCTGATCGGTGATCGCCGGAAAGCGCTTCTGCAACTGCCGGGTCAGCGCAGTCAACGCTCGATACTGTTCATCGGTAAACGGCAGATCATCGGTGCCTTCGAGCTCGATGCCGACGGAAAAATCGTTACAGGTTTCACGACCCTCGAACACTGAAACGCCTGCGTGCCACGCCCGCGCAAGACAAGAGACAAACTGGGTGACCTTGCCGTCACGTTCGATCAGAAAATGCGCCGATACGCGCAGGTCAGCGATGCCTGCAAAGTAGGGGTGTTCGGTGACATCCAGACGATTCTGGAAAAACTCCTGCACCTTGCCCGTGGCGAATTGCGCCGGCGGCAGGCTGATGTTGTGGATGACCAACAGGGACACTTCGCCCGCCGGGCGCTCATTGAAGTTGGGCGACGGGCAGATCTGCACGCCATGACACCACCCGCTCGCGGGATCCAACTGCATACCGATTCCTTCAACGCCGACCATGTGGGCGCCCAGTATGCCGCGATCCGCCCTCACCGCGCGATCACTTGCCGCGATTGAGTCGCCGCAGGTCGCCCAGCACCGATTCCAGTGCGCGGTCGAACAGCAAGGTGTCATCCAGCGCACGCGCGGCGCCTCGGCTGAAAGCCAAGGCGAGGTCGGTGCGGCTGTGCTCCAGCACTTTCGTCCCGGTGCGGTCGACGAAGACATATTTGCCGGTCTCTTCGATGATCGCGGCGAGTTTGCAACGCAAGGTCTGTTCCTCGTCTGCGTCGAACACCACCCAGTTGCCCACACGCAACTGCTCGACCTGAGACAGACCGGCAGCGTCTTGCGCCAGGCGCGGCGCCGGGGTGGCTGCTGCCTGGTCGGCACTGTGCTGCAAGACCTCGGGCGTGACTTCGATCAGCGGCATGGCGCTGTGATCGGCATCGTCGGAACGTTCCAGCACGCGTACGTGCAGAGCCTCCAGTTCACTGAAAAATTCGCTGGTGGCAAACGGGTCGAACGCGGTGCTGCTCAGGCCATCGCGCAGTGACTTGAGCAAACCCGGGACCAGTGCCAGCAGGCGCAGGCTGGATTCGCCGTCGTCATGGCGCTGCACGCTCCAGACCAACTGTTCCATGGTCTGCACGTCGGCGTGCCATTCGGCGGACTGATCACCGTGCTTGAGGCAGGTCAGCAACAGCACTTTGCTCCAGGCCTGCTGGACGAAACTCACCACCGTCGCCGGCAGCACTTTGCCCAGTAACGCCTGTTGCAACGCCTGCGCGACACGCCGCTGAGCCAGCTCGGCCTTCGCCCGGCCTTCCTCGGCGTCCCGCAAGCGTTGTTCCAGCAGTTCAGTGCGACGGCGTTCTTCCTGAGTGAAGGCGAGGAAGTCGGCGAGCAGTTCGGAGAAGATCGCCGGGTCGTCGACAAACTCGCTGAGCAAGCGCTGTACCACTTGCTCGATGCGCACATAGAGGTTGTCGCGCTCAGCGCCGTCGCAATCGCTCCAGCCCATTGCGGCCTCGGCGATTTCGTTGAGCAGGCGCCGCGCCGGGTGCGTGCTGCGGCTGAAGAAACTCTTGTCCAGCACCGCAACCTTGAGCATCGGAATCTGCAATCGACCGATCAGCGCCTTGAGCGCATCGGGCACATTGCGATCGTCGAGGATGCAGTCGAAAACCATGGCGATCAGGTTGATCACATCTTCGTCGGCAGTCGCGACAACGCGGGAGCGGCCACTTCGGACGCTGACCCGGGTCAGCAACTGTTCGAGCTGATGACGCAGATCGAAATCTTCCTGAGCCTCCAGCGCCGGTACGTATTGCTGCAAGTGCGACAACAACCGCAGCAGGTCGCGGGTGTTGATCGGATGCGCCGGGGCGCCGGGCTCCAGGGTCGGTGTGACGCGGCCGCGGACCTGGGCGAGCAATTGCTGCATCGCGGCGAACACTTCCTCGATGCCTTCGTCCGCTGGCGGCTCGTCGAGATCTTCAATCAATGTGTCGCTGTCCGCAGGCTCGACCATGCGACGAGCCACGGCGGGCTTCAGATGTGGCAACACGCCGGTGGCGAGCAACAGCTGATTGGCCTCGCCATACAACTGCTCGGTGTCAGCCAGCACATAGCGTTCGAACAGCTTGAGCAGGATCAGCTTGACCTTGATCTCGACGCCGAGGTTACGCCCGGCCTGCAGGAAATATTCGCAGAGCATCGCCGGACTCAGCGGGTTGTGCTGATCGTCCAGACGCTTGCCGAGCATCGAGCTGAAGCGTGCGGTCAGTTGGTCGAGAGCGAAGCCGTCGCGCTTGAGCACGCGACTGACCATGGTCTGCACGGCTACGGTGCGCTCCATGGCATCGGTGCGCGGCGCCGACTCTTCTACCACCGGCGTGCGTGGCAGGGTGTTGGCGGCGGGGTCGTATTGGGTAAGGCCGGCGAAGGCTTCAAAGAACAGTTCAAGAAAGCCGCGCTCGATATTCTTGCGCTTGAGGCGCAGGTCGCGCATGGCTTCGAAAAAGATGTTCTGATCGACATCGTTGCGCGCCCGGTCGGCCATTTCGAACAGCGTGTCGTCAGCGTTATCGAACAGCTCCTGCAAATCGTGGCGCAGCTGCTGGGCAGCCTTGTCGCGAACCTGCAGCAGAATCACCGGCAAGCGGGCAAGCGGCGAGTGGTCCGCCAAATCGGCAGTCGCCCGGTGCAAAGGCACCACTTTCCCGTCGTTGCGCATCCAAGCCTCCTGGAACGGTGATTCGGTTCGTCGCTTTCGACACTGCCCCAGCGGAGTCGTTCGTCAAAGCCATGACGTCAAATACAAGGCGGATTATCTGGCAAAAGAGGCCGACGATGCTATAGGCCTCAGGGTTTCCCCTATACGCCATACACCTCGCACTCAGCGCAGGAAAATCGACCAGATGCGCCAGGCACGCACGTTCTCGCCTTGGGTTGGCTCACGCCCTGCCCCTATAATCGAACCACTTTGTTTGTGGAGTCCGTTATGCCGAATCTACGTCTCGCCGATCTGACCGCCGAAATCGAAAACAACGTGCGCCGTGCGTTGCTCGAAGACGTCGGCAGCGGCGACATCACCGCGCAACTGATCCCGGCCGAACGCCTGGCCAAAGCCACCATCATCACCCGTGACGACGCCGTCATCTGCGGCACCGCGTGGGTCGATGCGGTGTTTCGCCAGCTCGATCCGCGCGTGGCGGTGCATTGGCAAGTGGTCGACGGCCAGCGGGTCAAAGCCAATCAGCCGCTGTTTCATCTGGAAGGCCCGGCGCGCTCACTGCTGACCGGTGAACGCAGCGCGCTGAACTTCCTGCAGTTGCTTTCCGGCGTGGCGACGCGCGCGCAGTACCTGGCCGACTTCGTCGGCGAGACGCAAGTCAAGTTGCTCGACACCCGCAAAACCCTGCCCGGCCTGCGTCTGGCACAGAAATACGCCGTAACCTGCGGCGGCTGCCACAACCATCGCATCGGTCTCTACGACGCCTTCCTGATCAAGGAAAACCACATCGCCGCCAGCGGTGGCATCGCCGAAGCCGTGGCCGCCGCACACAAGATCGCCCCGGGCAAACCGGTGGAGATCGAGGTGGAAAGTCTTGAAGAGCTGAAGCAGGCGCTGGAAGCCGGCGCCGACATCATCATGCTCGACGAACTGAGCCTGGACGACATGCGCGAAGCGGTACGCCTGACCGCCGGCAAAGCGAAACTGGAAGCCAGCGGCGGCATCAACGAAAGCACGCTGCTGCCGATCGCCGAAACGGGCGTGGATTACATTTCGATCGGTGCGATGACCAAGGATGTCAAAGCGGTGGACCTGTCGATGCGACTAAGCCTCTGAGCATTCGCGCAAGAAAAAACGCCAGCCTGTTGAGGCTGGCGTTTTTGTTCAGACCACCAGATTGTTCATCTCGCAGTACTCTTCCCACTCGACACCCAATACTTCCGCCGCTTCCTTGTGCAGCACGAGGCGCTGCGCCTCGAACTCCTCCGGCGTGCTCGTGTACTTGAGGGTCAGCTCCCACGGCTGCAAGCCCTGCGCTTCGGCTTCGTCTTCGAAGGACCACTGGATCTGGTCTTTCTGATCATCGGGACTCAGGTCCTTGATCTCATCCTTCAGTTCCGGCACATCCAGAAGGTATTTTTCCAGCGCTTGTTCGTGGCGTTGCTCTTGGGTCAATTCAGTCATGGGGTTCTCGCTGATCTTAGGAATGGAGGATGGATCTGGATCATCAAGGATCTCTCTGACGCGGACTGGCCGGCCTTCGGAACCATTCGGGATCATCTGAAAACTGCTAAGCGATGCTCATGCAGGCACCGAATATAGGACGTTTGCATGACGAATTACACGGCTCTTTACATCTCTTGCACAAAAAGCTGACCTGCGGAACATGTATCGACGTGGCACGCTGAGGAGTTGGTGCCCGAGACAGGAATCGAACCTGCGACCTTCGCGTTACGAGTGCGCTGCTCTACCGGCTGAGCTACACGGGCGGTGGGCTAAACCTAGCACCGGACTCGAGCTGCGGCAAATTTGTGGGTTGTCTGATGGTTTTCTTTTGAGAACCACATTTGTGGCGAGGGGATTTATCCCCGTTCGGCTGCGAAGCGGCCGTGAATCTGGCACCTCGGTGTTTCAGGCGGTCGGCAGTGTCTGGTTTTACGACTGCTTCGCAGCCGAACGGGGATAAATCCCCTCGCCACCATTTCTTTATTTCAGATAAAAAAATGCCCCCGCCGTTTGCACGGCGGGGGCATCTTCATTGCGCTAAAGCGTTGGGGTGATTAAACGCCCGAAGCCTTGGCAGCTGCCACGTCTTTGATGGACAGCTTGATACGGCCGCGGTTGTCCACGTCCAGTACCAGCACTTCCACTTCCTGACCTTCTTTCAGAATGTCGGTGACTTTCTCTACGCGAGCGTCGCTCAGCATCGAGATGTGCACCAGACCGTCCTTGCCCGGCAGGATGTTCACGAATGCGCCGAAGTCGACGATACGCTCAACCTTGCCGACGTAGATCTTGCCGATCTCGGCTTCTGCAGTGATGCTCAGAACGCGCTGACGAGCAGCTTCTGCAGCATCCTTGGTTTCGCCGAAGATCTTGATCGAACCGTCGTCTTCGATGTCGATCGAAGCCTTGGTTTCTTCGCAGATCGCACGGATGGTCGCGCCACCTTTACCGATAACGTCACGGATTTTGTCGGTGTCGATCTTCATCGCGATCATGGTCGGAGCGTTGGCCGACAGTTCGGTACGCGACTGGCCAATGATCTGGTTCATCTGGCCGAGGATGTTCAGGCGCGCTTCAAGGGCCTGGCCCAGAGCGATTTCCATGATCTCTTCGGTGATGCCCTTGATCTTGATGTCCATCTGCAGCGCAGTCACGCCTTTGGCGGTACCGGCTACCTTGAAGTCCATGTCGCCCAGGTGATCTTCGTCGCCGAGGATGTCGGTCAGAACGGCGAACTTCTCGCCTTCTTTAACCAGACCCATAGCGATACCGGCCACCGGTGCTTTCATCGGTACACCAGCGTCCATCAGTGCCAGGGAAGCACCGCACACGGAAGCCATCGAGCTCGAACCGTTGGATTCGGTGATTTCCGATACCACGCGGATGGTGTACGGGAACACGTCAGCGGCTGGCAGCATGGCCGAAACCGAACGACGGGCCAGACGGCCGTGACCGATTTCGCGACGACCGGCGCCCCCCATGCGACCACACTCGCCTACCGAGAACGGCGGGAAGTTGTAGTGCAGCATGAACGGGTCTTTCTTTTCGCCTTCCAGGGTGTCCAGCAGTTGCGCGTCACGGGCGGTGCCCAGTGTTGCCACAACCAGCGCCTGGGTTTCGCCACGGGTGAAAAGTGCCGAACCGTGAGTCTTTGGCAGCACGCCGACTTCGATGTTCAGCGGACGTACAGTCTTGGTGTCGCGACCGTCGATACGTGGCTTGCCGTTAACGATGTTTTCGCGAACGGTGCGGTATTCGATTTCGCCGAAGGCCGCTTTGACTTCAGCAGCGCTTGGCTGGCCTTCTTCACCGGACAGCTTGGCAACCACTTGGTCCTTCAGCTCACCCAGGCGAGCGTAACGGTCGGCCTTGATGGTGATGGTGTAAGCCTGGGAGATCGCTTCGCCGAACTCGGCACGGATAGCGCCCAGCAGTTCGGTGGCTTCTGGCGCAGGAGCCCAGTTCCAGGTTGGCTTGGCGGCTTCGGCAGCCAGTTCTTTCACAGCGTTGATCACAACCTGGAATTCGTCGTGAGCGAACAGTACCGCGCCCAGCATCTGGTCTTCGGTCAGCTCTTTGGCTTCCGACTCAACCATCAGCACGGCGTCGGAAGTACCGGCAACGACCATGTCCAGGCTCGAAGCGGCCTGCTGCTCGTAAGTCGGGTTCAGCAGGTAGCCGGTGCTTTCGTGGAAAGCCACGCGAGCGGCGCCGATCGGGCCGTCAAACGGAATGCCGGAAATGGCCAGGGCAGCCGAGGTACCGATCATCGCAGCGATGTCCGGATCGGTCTTCTTGCTGGTGGAAACGACGGTGCAGACAACCTGCACTTCGTTCATGAAGCCTTCTGGGAACAGCGGACGGATCGGACGGTCGATCAGTCGGGAAGTCAGGGTTTCTTTCTCGGAAGGACGGCCTTCACGCTTGAAGAAACCGCCAGGGATCTTACCGGCAGCGTAAGTCTTCTCCTGGTAATGAACGGACAGAGGGAAGAAGCCCTTGCCCGGATCGGCTTGCTTTGCACCGACAACAGTCACCAACACGCTGACGTCGTCGTCAACGGTGACCAATACTGCGCCGGAGGCCTGACGGGCGATACGGCCTGTCTCGAGGGTAACGGTCGATTGACCGAACTGGAATTTTTTGATTACCGGGTTCACGGTGTCCTACCTTCTTTGTGGCTCTTGGGGGAAACGGTTTCTTGCGAATTCTTGGGCAATCTCGGGAATCGGCCCGATGGCAATTGTCCGGGTGCTACAGGTAAAGCCATGCTGCAGATAAAACTTGAGGCTGGGAGCCTGCAAGGCGCCAGCGGAAAACCGCTGACGCCCGACAGACCACCAACCTCATAGCGCAATCGCTGATTAGCGACGCAGACCCAGGCGAGCGATCAGAGCGGCGTACCGGCTCACGTCCTTGCCTTTCAGGTAGTCCAGCAGCTTGCGACGCTGGTTAACCATGCGGATCAGACCACGACGGGAGTGGTGATCTTTACCGTTGGCCTTGAAGTGACCTTGCAGTTTGTTGATGTTGGCGGTCAGCAGTGCAACCTGCACTTCTGGCGAACCAGTGTCACCAACAGCTTGCTGGTAGTCAGCAACGATTTGAGCTTTTTCTTGAACGTCGAGAGCCATGAGGCAATCCTTCCTTATCAGGAAACTGTTTCAGGGAAACAGCTTCAACAGGCCAGGGACAAATCCCTGTATCTATAAATGAGTAGTGACCATGCCTGTTAACAGCCACACTCGCCGGCCCGCTTAACGCAGACCGGTTCCGGTCATTCTGACCGAATCAAGCGACGCGGCGCGATGCGCCCGTCTTCGCTCACTTCACCGATACCGATGAAGCGACCATTGTGATCCTGTACCCGCACCATGCCGAACTTCGGCGCATCCGGGGCACGTACTGGCTGGCCGTTGAGCCAGTAGAACGCGCTCGCTTCGGAAAAGTGCAGCAACGGCCAATCCTGCAGGCCGCTGTCCGATGGCATCAGGAAGCGATCGACCGCTTCATTGCCGCCTTCGGCATGTACCGCTTCCAGCTCTTCGAGGGTAACAGTCTGCGCCAAGGTGAAAGGCCCGGCCTGGGTCCGACGCAATTCTGCGACGTACGCACCACAACCGAGTTGCTCACCGATATCCTCCACCAGGGTACGAATATAGGTGCCCTTGCTGCAGTCCACCGCAAGCCGCGCAGTATCGCCTTCGAAGGCCAGCAATTCCAAGCGCGCAATAGTAACAGAACGCGGTTCGCGCTCCACTACTTCGCCTGCACGTGCCAGTTTGTACAGCGGCTGGCCATCACGCTTGAGTGCCGAGTACATCGGCGGTATCTGACTGATTTGCCCGCGAAATTTCGGCAGAACCGCTTCGACATCGGCGCGACCAACGGTCACCGGACGTTCCTGCAAAACCTCACCTTCGGCATCGGCCGTAGTGGTGGTCTTGCCCAGTTGCGCCAGGGTCTCGTAGCCCTTGTCGGAATCGAGCAGGTATTGCGAGAACTTGGTCGCCTCGCCGAAGCACAGCGGCAACACGCCGGTGGCCAACGGATCGAGGCTGCCGGTGTGCCCGGCCTTCTCGGCATTGAGCAGCCAGCGCACCTTCTGCAATGCAGCGTTGGAGGTGAACCCCAATGGCTTGTCGAGCAGGATGATACCGCTGACGTTACGACGGATACGTTTGACCTGAGCCACCGAATTACTCCTTGGTGTCTTCAGGTGCTGGAGCGGCAACGTGCTGATTGTCTTCAGCCACGGCGCGCTCGATCAATGCCGACAAGTGCGCGCCACGCACGACAGATTCGTCGTAGTGGAAGTGCAATTGCGGCACGCTGCGCAGCTTCATTTCGCGGGCCAATTGCATACGCAGGAAGCCTGCGGCGGCGTTGAGCACCTTGATGCTTTGCGCGATGTCTTCAGCGTTGTCCTGGCCCATCACGGTGATGAAAATCTTCGCGTGACCGACGTCACGGGACACTTCCACAGCGGTAATGGTGACCAGGCCGACGCGCGGGTCTTTGACTTCGCGACGGATCAGTTGCGCCAGCTCGCGCTGCATCTGATCGCCGATACGTTGGGTACGGCTGTATTCTTTTGCCATGATTTGTTACCTGTTACTGCCCAGCGGTGAAACCCGCAAGGTCTGAAAGCGGCAAACGCCCGGCCTGACAAAAGCCAGACCGGGCGTTGCGTTTAGAGTCCGGACGCTGTGCCGTGCATTTGCATGCTACGGCCCATCGTGGCCCTTGAAGTGCGCGAGTCAGAGGCTGCGAGCAACCTGAACCTTCTCGAAGACTTCGATCTTGTCGCCGACTTTGACGTCGTTGTAGCTCTTCACGCCGATACCGCATTCCATGCCGGCACGTACTTCGGAAGCGTCATCCTTGAAGCGGCGCAGGGATTCCAGCTCGCCTTCGAAGATAACGATGTCTTCACGCAGTACACGGATCGGACGGTTACGGTGCACAACACCTTCGATCACCATGCAACCGGCGATCGCGCCAAACTTCGGCGAACGGAACACGTCACGCACTTCGGCCACACCCAGGATGTTCTCGCGAACATCGCTGCCGAGCATGCCGGTCAGGGCTTTCTTGACGTCTTCGATGATGTCGTAGATCACGTTGTAGTAACGCATATCCAGACCTTCCTGCTCGACGATCTTGCGAGCGCCGGCATCGGCACGCACGTTGAAGCCGAACAGTACAGCGTTGGAAGCCAGTGCCAGGTTGGCGTCGGATTCGGTGATACCACCGACACCGCCACCCACGACGCGCACTTGTACTTCGTCGTTGCCCAGGCCATTCAGGGCACCGTTCAACGCTTCCAGCGAACCACGGACGTCGGATTTGAGGACGATGTTGAGCGTCTTCTTCTCGGCCTGACCCATGTTTTCGAAGATGTTTTCCAGCTTGCCGGCGTGAGCGCGAGCCAGTTTGACTTCGCGGAACTTGCCTTGACGGAACAGAGCCACTTCACGGGCTTTCTTCTCGTCGGCAACCACGCTCATCTCGTCGCCAGCGTCCGGGGTACCGTCCAGGCCGAGGATCTCGACAGGGATGGATGGACCGGCTTCCTTGATTGGCTTGCCGTTCTCGTCGAGCATGGCACGTACACGGCCGTAGTTCGAACCAACCAGGACCATGTCGCCTTGACGCAGCGTACCGTCCTGAACCAGCACGGTTGCCACCGGGCCACGACCCTTGTCGAGACGCGATTCAACCACCACACCACGACCAGGAGCCGATGGAGTAGCTTTCAGCTCGAGAACTTCGGCCTGCAGCAGAACGGCTTCAAGCAGCTCGTCCACGCCAGTACCCATCTTCGCCGAAACCGGAACGAATGGTGTGTCGCCACCCCAGTCTTCGGAAGTCACGCCGTGAACCGACAGCTCGCTGCGGATGCGATCGAGATCGGCGCCCGGCTTGTCGATCTTGTTCACTGCTACCACCAGCGGCACGCCAGCTGCCTGAGCATGCTGAACCGCTTCGATGGTTTGCGGCATCACGCCGTCGTCCGCTGCAACCACGAGGATCACGATGTCGGTCGCCTTGGCACCACGGGCACGCATTGCGGTAAACGCAGCGTGACCCGGGGTGTCGAGGAAAGTGACCATGCCGCGATCAGTCTCAACGTGGTATGCACCGATGTGCTGGGTGATACCGCCGGCTTCGCCAGCAGCTACCTTGGCACGACGGATGTAGTCGAGCAGGGAAGTCTTACCGTGGTCAACGTGGCCCATTACGGTCACGACTGGTGCACGGGAGAACGACTCACCTTCAAACTTCAGGGACTCGGCCAGGGAATCTTCCAGAGCGGTGTCGCTGACCAGGGTCACTTTGTGGCCCAGTTCTTCGGCTACCAGCTGAGCAGTTTCCTGATCAAGCACCTGGTTGATGGTCGCTGGGGTACCCAGTTTGAACATGAACTTGATGATTTCAGCCGCTTTGACCGACATCTGATTGGCCAGATCGCCAACCGTGATGGTCTCGCCGATCTGCACATCACGCACGACAGGGCCGGTCGGGCTCTGGAAACCGTGGGCGTTGCGCTTCTTCAGCTTGGCCTTACCGCGACCACCACGACGGAAGCCATCGCTTTCTTCGTCGGTAGTGCGTGGCGCCACACGTGGCGCCGGGGCTTTTTCTTTGACCGATGCGCGATGCGGAGCGTTTTTGCGCTCGCCATCACCACCACCGCTGCGACGATTGTTGTCGTCGGCACGTGGCTTGTCCGGACGGCGCTGTTCGTTCTGCTTGTTGCGAACGTCAGCCGATGGAGCAGGAGCAGCAGCCACCGGTGCGCTTTCGCGAACAGGTTCGGCAGCGGCAGCCGGCGCCGCAACGGCGTCGCTGGCAGCGGTTTGCGCAGCAGCAGGCTGGCGACGCGCTTCTTCTTCGGCGCGCTGCTTGGCTTCTTCTTCAGCCTTCTGACGGGCAGCATTTTCTACTGCGCGACGCTCATCCAGTTCACGCTTGCGCTCGGCTTCGATTTCTTCCGGGCTGCGCTGTACGAAAACTTTCTTCTTGCGAACTTCAACGCTGATGCTCTTGCTACCAGCCACACGCAGGGTGCTGGTGGTTTTACGCTGCAGCGTGATCTTGCGTGGTTCTTCCACTTTCGCCTTGTGACTGCTCTTCAAGTGAGTCAGCAGGGATTGCTTCTCACTGTCAGTCACATTTTCGTCGGCGGCGGTGTGCGGCAGACCTGCCTCACGCATCTGCTGCAACAGGCGCTCTACCGGTGTTTTGACCTCATCGGCCAGTTGTTTCACCGTGACTTGCGTCATGCACTTCTCTCCTCAGGCCGCGCCTAATTACTCGAACCAGTGGGCTCGGGCGGCCATGATCAACTTGCCGGCACGATCATCGTCAATGCCGTCGATGTCGAGCAGGTCGTCAATAGACTGCTCGGCCAGGTCTTCGCGGGTAATTACGCCGCGCACCGCCAGTTCCATCGCCAAATCCTTGTCCATACCCTCAAGCGAGAGCAGGTCTTCGGCCGGATGGGCGTCTGCCAGCTTTTCCTCAGTAGCGATGGCTTTGGTCAACAAGCGATCCTTGGCGCGAGCACGAAGCTCGTTGACGATGTCCTCGTCAAAGCCGTCGATGTTGAGCATCTCCTCCACCGGTACGTAGGCAATCTCTTCCAGGCTGGTGAAGCCTTCATCTACCAGCACCTGAGCCAGTTCTTCGTCGACTTCTAGCTCGTCGATGAAGTTGCGCAGGATGTCGCCGGTTTCTGCTTGCTGCTTAGCCTGGATGTCCGATTCGGTCATCACGTTCAGGGTCCAGCCAGTCAACTGGCTGGCCAGACGCACGTTCTGACCACCGCGACCGATGGCCTGAGCCAGATTGTCTGCGCCAACGGCGATGTCCATGGCATGGGCATCTTCGTCAACGATAATTGCCGCAACCTCGGCCGGGGACATGGCGTTGATCACGAACTGGGCCGGGTTGTCGTCCCACAGCACGATATCAACACGCTCACCGCCCAACTCACCCGATACCGCCTGGACGCGCGAACCGCGCATACCGATGCAGGCACCTTGTGGGTCGATGCGCTTGTCCTTGGAACGGACGGCGATCTTGGCACGCGAACCCGGATCACGGGAGGCGGCCATGACCTCGATGAGGCCTTCGGCGATTTCCGGCACTTCGATACGGAACAGCTCGATCAGCATTTCCGGCGCGGTACGCGACAGGATCAGCTGCGGGCCGCGGTTCTCGGTGCGGATTTCCTTGAGCAGCGCACGCAGACGCACGCCGACACGGAAGGTTTCGCGAGAAATGATGTCTTCACGGGCCAGCAATGCTTCAGCATTGTTGCCCAGATCGACGATCACGTTGTCGCGGGTAACTTTTTTCACGGTGCCGGAGATGATTTCTCCCAGGCGCTCGCGATAGGCGTCGACCACTTGAGCGCGCTCGGCTTCGCGAACTTTCTGCACGATGACCTGCTTGGCAGTCTGTGCAGCGATGCGGCCGAACTCGATGGATTCGATTTTCTCTTCGACGACGTCACCGACCTTGGCACCAGGATGCGTTTCGGCAACCTTGCTTGGCCAGGTCTCGATGGCCGGATCGTCGAGATCATTCTCTTCGACGACCGTCCAGCGACGGAAGGTTTCGTAAGAACCGGTGTGGCGGTTGATTTCCACACGCAGGTCCACTTCGTCTTCAAAACGCTTTTTGGTAGCAGTGGCCAGAGCCAGCTCCAGCGCTTCAAAAATTACGCTTGCCGGTACACCCTTTTCATTGGATACCGACTCAACAACCAGCAGTACTTCTTTGCTCATCGTACGCCTCGCCTTTCGCAAGCCATTGGATCCGCGGGATCCGCGTCTCAGTCAAAACTGGGAATAATGTTGGCCTTGTCGATCATATCGATCGGCAACAGGAACTCGTGGTCTTCTACCTGCACCACGACGTCCTGCTCTTCTACACCGCGCAGAAGGCCCTGAAAGTTGCGTCGACCTTCGAAAGGCGAGCGCAGCTTGATCTTCACTTGTTCACCGGCAAATTTGGCAAACTGCTCAAGAGTGAACAGCGGGCGCTCCATGCCAGGCGAGGAAACTTCAAGGGTGTATTCAACGGAGATCGGATCTTCAACATCCAGAACGCCGCTGATCTGACGGCTGACAATGGCGCAATCGTCCACCAGCACGCCACCCTCTTTATCGATATAAACGCGCAACATCGAGTGACGACCCTGAGCCGAAAACTCGATACCCCAGCATTCATAGCCCAGGGCCACGACCACCGGGGCCAGCAAGGCCTGCAACTCTTCTAGCTTGCTCGACACCTGAACCCCCTAGTGCATGATATGTGCATGCTTTGCAAAATAAAAAAATGGGCATAACGCCCATCCTTGAAACGCCGTCGAACAGCGGCGTTGAAAGTATCCAGCTAACAAAAAGCCCCTTAAAAGGGGCTCCTTAAACTGGTTGCGGGGGCCGGATTTGAACCGACGACCTTCGGGTTATGAGCCCGACGAGCTACCAGACTGCTCCACCCCGCGACAAAGCTGGGGCGGAAGTATACGACCGATCCCTTTTAGGGTCAATGTAACCTTCCACCTGCAAGAAAGCCCGCAACAGCGGGCTCTCCTGACTAATTGGTACCGAGAAGGGGACTCGAACCCCTACACCCTATGGGCACAACCACCTCAAGGTTGCGTGTCTACCAATTCCACCACCTCGGCAATACTACGTTTGAAACTCTTCTTACTTCTGCTCTTGAGCTGGAGGCACGTCAGTCGCTGGAGTAGCCGACTTTTGCTCTTGAAGCACCGGGACATCATCAGAAGCCGGTTGTTGCTTAGGTACTTCCAACACTGCTGGATCTGGAAGACCTGCTTGAGTCAGCTGATGAGCTTTCTCTTTAGCAAAGTAACCTAACCCCAAGCTGGTTATGAAGAAACCGGCGGCAAGTATAGCAGTAAACTTACTAAGAAAGGTAGAGGAACCTTGGCTTCCGAACACAGTATTTGAAGCACCTGCTCCGAAAGACGCGCCAGCGTCCGCACCCTTACCCTGCTGCAGCAAAACCAGAGCAACTACGCCCAATGCACCCAGCAGATGAAAAACGACTACGACTGTTTCCAGCATTTTTTCAGTTTCCCGCGGCGCGACAGATCGCACCGAACTCATCTGCATTCAGGGAAGCTCCACCAATGAGCCCCCCATCGATATCCGGCATGCCGAACAGTTCGACCGCATTGGCCGCCTTCACGCTGCCGCCGTATAGAAGCCGCACACCTCGTGCGACTTCAGAATTCTCTGCCGCCAACTGCTCGCGAATGGCTTTATGCACATCCTGAGCCTGTTGCGGCGTTGCAGTCAGCCCGGTACCAATGGCCCAGACCGGCTCGTATGCAATCACTGCCTTGGCAAAGGCACCGACACCCAGCTCCTCGATGATGCTGCCCAGCTGACGCCCGACAACTTCAAGAGTTTTTCCGGCTTCGCGCTGCTCGAGGGTTTCCCCTACACACAACACCGGAATCAAGCCACATGCCTGTGCCGCTGCGAACTTGCGATTCAGCATCCCGTCTCGCTCGCCCATAATCTGGCGGCGTTCGGAGTGCCCGACAAGCACCAGGGAACAACCTGCATCCACCAGTTGGCTGGGAGCAATCTCACCAGTCAAAGCACCTTGCATGGCTTCCACCGCAGAATTCTGCGCGCCGACCGAAATCGACTTGCCTTTCAAGCCTTCAATCACTTGATTGATGTACAAGCAAGGCGGGAACACCGCGACATCAACACCGCTTGGCAAGGCCAGATGACGAAGGCCGTTGATCAGCTCAGCGACGCTGGCGCGGGTACCGTGCATCTTCCAGTTACCAGCTACCATAGGGCGACGCATGCTGTACCTCGTCGGTCAAAGTGGGCGCAGATGTTACCCAACACAATCATGGCTTGCAAGCCGTATCAGGCAGAAACTTCGGTTACCAGTTTTGCCAGCTCTTCGGCATAGCCGCGAACCTGGTTTTCGTCCTCGCCTTCGACCATTACGCGCACCAGAGGCTCTGTGCCGGACTTGCGCAGAAGCACGCGACCGCGCCCCGCCATCGCCTGAGTGACACGGGCACTGGCCTCCTTGACAGCCGGATGCTCCAGCGGGCTTTCACCGCCGCCAAAGCGAACGTTGATCAGCACCTGAGGGCACTTGCGCAAAGCCTGCCGCGTTTGCGCCAGACCTTCGTTGCGGGATTTCAGAGCCATCAACACCTGCAGAGCCGCGATGATCGCATCGCCCGTGGTGGTGTGGTTGAAGCAGACCACATGCCCGGAGTTTTCCCCACCAACGAGCCAGTTGCGCTCTTGCAGTTCGGCAATCACGTAGCGGTCACCGACATTGGCGCGAACGAACGGGATCGACAGATCCGCCAAGGCCAGCTCGAGACCAAGATTGCTCATCAATGTACCGACGACGCCACCCTGCAACTTGCCACGCTCATGCAGATCGCGGGCAATGATGAACAGCAGGTCATCACCATCGACGATGGTGCCGGTGTGATCGACCATCAATACCCGATCACCATCACCATCGAAGGCGATACCCAGGTCCGCATGCTCAGCCAGAACGGCGGCCTGCAATGGCCCCATATGCGTGGAACCGCAGTTATCGTTGATGTTCAGCCCGTTCGGCTGAGCGGAAAGCACGACGACTTCGGCACCCAGTTCACGGAAGACGCTCGGCGCTACCTTATAGGTCGCACCATGCGCGCAGTCGATAACGATCTTCAGGCCGGCGAAATTGGTCCCGGTAGGCACGCTGCTTTTGCAGAACTCGATGTAGCGACCCGATGCATCATTGATTCGCGATACTTTGCCGATCTTGCTCGACTCGACGACGGTCATTGGCGTATCGAGCAACTCTTCGATCATCAACTCCAACTCATCGGGCAGCTTGGTGCCTTTGCCGGAGAAGAACTTGATGCCGTTGTCATCATGCGGGTTGTGCGATGCACTTATCACGATACCGGCTTCAGCCTGGAACGTACGCGACAGATAAGCGATGGCAGGCGTCGGCATCGGGCCGAGCAGCATCACATCGGCGCCCGCCGAGGTCAGGCCCGCTTCGAGTGCCGATTCGAACATATAACCGGAGATCCGCGTGTCCTTGCCGACCAGCACCTTACAGGCACCCATCTTGCGGAAAGCCATACCAGCCGCCCAGCCGAGCTTGAGCATGAAGTCAGGCGTGATCGGGTATTCACCAACGCGACCGCGAATGCCGTCGGTGCCAAAATATTTCTTGCTCATAAGTGCTCCATCATTCTTATTCGGCTGATTCTACGGCCGCGATCATTCGTACCACATCGACAGTTTCCGCCACATCGTGGACGCGCAATATATGTGCGCCTTTAACTGACGCCAGCGCCGCCAGCGCAAGTCCGCCGTGCAGGCGCTCGCCCACGGGACGATTTAAAGCGTGGCCAATCATACTCTTGCGCGAAACACCTACCAGCAGTGGTCGACCCAGTGCATGCAGGGCCTCCATGTGTTTGAACAAGCTTAGATTGTGCTGCAGGGTCTTGGCGAAGCCGAAGCCGGGATCAAGAATGATCCGCTCGGCGGGAATGCCCGCCTGAGCACACTGATCCATGCGTTCGGCGAGAAACTCACCGACCTCGCGGGTGACATCCTGATACTGTGGATTGTCCTGCATATCCCCCGGCTCGCCGAGCATGTGCATGAGACAAACCGGCAATCCGGTCGCCGCCGCCGCATCCAGCGCGCCATCGCGACGCAACGAACGCACATCATTGATCAGTCCGGCACCGAGCCGTGCGGTTTCGCGCATGACTGCCGGGGTGGAAGTATCGACCGAGATGATGACATCCAGCTCGCGATTGATCAGCTCGACAATCGGCGCGACGCGCTCAAGTTCCTCCAGAGGAGAGACCGCTCGCGCACCCGGCCGGGTCGATTCGCCGCCAACATCGATCAGCGTCGCGCCAGCCAACACCATGGCTTCGGCGTGGCGCAAAGCCGCATCGAGCTGGCTATAGCGACCACCATCGGAGAAAGAATCAGGAGTGACATTGAGAATACCCATGACATGCGTCTGGGCCAAATCAAGAACCCGGTTGCCGCAAGGCAACCGGGTCAGGGACTGAACAGAAGTCATTTCAAGCCTTAAACGTCAGCAGCCGGACCGCCAATCGGTTTTTCCGGACGCTCGTCCTGCACGACAGGCGGCGGAGGCGTACCGGTGCCACCCGACCAGTCGCGAGGTTCGCGAGGTGTGCGGCCGGCCATGATGTCGTCAATCTGCTCGGCATCGATGGTTTCGTACTTCATCAGCGCATCAGCCATGGCATCCAGCTTGTCACGGTTATCCGTGAGGATCTGCTTGGCGGTGCCGTAGCACTGATCAATGATGCTGCGTACTTCGGAGTCGATCAGCTTGGCTGTCTCACCGGAGAAGCTGGCAGCCTGGCCGCCACCGCCGCGACCGAGGAACACTTCGCCCTCTTCTTCCGCATACATCAGCGGACCGAGTTTTTCCGACAGACCCCATTTCGTCACCATGTTCCGGGCAATCTGACTTGCACGCATGATGTCGTTGGACGCGCCGGTGGTTACACCGTCAAAGCCCAGGGTCATTTCTTCTGCGATACGGCCACCGTACAACGAGCAGATCTGGCTGATCAGCGCACGTTTGGACAGGCTGTAACGATCTTCTTCCGGGAGGAACATGGTCACACCCAGCGCACGACCGCGCGGGATGATCGACACCTTGTAGACCGGATCATGCTCAGGCACGACGCGACCAACGATGGCGTGGCCGGCTTCGTGGTAAGCAGTGTTCTGCTTTTCTTTCTCGGACATGACCATGGATTTGCGCTCGGCGCCCATCATGATCTTGTCTTTCGCCAGCTCGAACTCTTTCATCTCGACAATACGCTTGCCGCTACGGGCAGCGAACAGCGACGCTTCGTTGACCAGGTTGGCCAGGTCAGCACCAGAGAAGCCCGGAGTACCACGCGCGATCACTGCCGGAGCAACGTCGTCGCCCATTGGCACTTTGCGCATGTGCACTTTAAGAATCTGCTCGCGACCGCGAATGTCTGGCAAGCCAACCACCACCTGACGGTCGAAACGGCCCGGACGCAGCAGCGCAGGGTCGAGTACGTCCGGACGGTTGGTCGCAGCAATAACAATGATGCCGTCATTCATTTCGAAGCCGTCCATCTCTACCAGCAACTGGTTGAGAGTCTGCTCACGCTCGTCATGACCGCCACCCATGCCGGCACCACGATGGCGACCCACGGCATCGATTTCGTCGATGAAGATGATGCAAGGGGCGTGCTTCTTGGCCTGCTCGAACATGTCGCGGACGCGGCTGGCGCCGACACCGACGAACATTTCGACAAAGTCGGAACCGGAAATGGTGAAGAATGGCACTTTCGCTTCGCCGGCAATCGCCTTGGCCAGCAAGGTTTTACCGGTACCCGGCGGGCCGACCATCAGTACGCCGCGCGGGATACGACCGCCCAGACGCTGGAACTTGCCCGGATCACGCAGGAACTCGACCAGCTCGCCGACTTCTTCTTTGGCTTCGTCGCAACCGGCAACGTCAGCCAAAGTGGTTTTCACCTGATCTTCGGACAGCAGGCGTGCCTTGCTCTTGCCGAAGCTCATCGGCCCGCCCTTGCCACCGGCGCCGCCCTGCATCTGGCGCATGAAGAACATGAACACCGCGATGATCACCAGGATCGGGAAGCTGGCCACCAGGAGCTGAGTCCAGATGCTTTGCTGTTCAGGCTGCTTGCCTTCAACCACAACATGATTGTCGACCAGATCGCCGATCAGGCCATTGTCCTGAATTGCCGGACGAATGGTCTTGAAGCTGTCGCCATCGGTGCGCTTGCCGGTAATCACATAGCCGTCAACGGCTACGCGCTCGACCTTGCCATCCTTGACCTGCTGGATGAAGTCGGAATAGTTGAGGGTCTGCGGCTCGTTAGGGCTGGAGAAGTTGTTCATCACCGTCACCAGGACTGCCGCGATGATCAACCACAGGATCAGATTCTTTGCCATATCGTTCAATTAACTACCCTCTGAAGCAAGCTCCGCTACTGGCGCGCGCTTCGCATGATATTCACCGGCCTAACTTACTACATTACCTACAACTCTGGCAGGCGCCGTCTGTAACCCTTTGTGAAACACTTTCTACACAATATTCGCTTATGCCCGCAGAGCGAAATATGAAAAACCTATCGCCCTGCCGAAAAACCTCGTTTTACGCATCACCGCCGCGATAACCCCAGGCCAGCATGTACTGCTCACGAGAGCTGCCACGGGAAGAGTCTGGCTTGATCATCTGGATCTTGTCGAATTTCTTCCGAGCATCCTTCAGATAAACGTCAAACCCTTCGCCCTGAAAAATCTTGATGACGAAATTGCCACCGGGCTTGAGGATCCGTTCCGCCAGGTCCAGCGCCAGCTCACACAGGAACATGGCCTTGGGCATATCCACTTCGGGCGTACCACTCATATTGGGGGCCATATCGGAAATCACAAGGTCAACCTGCGAATTACCCACGGACTCCAGGATTTCATCGAGCACCGAGTCCTCCGTGAAGTCGCCCTGGATAAAATGCACGTCCGGAATGCTGTCCATTTCCAGGATGTCCGAAGCGATCAGACGACCCTGACCGCCGATCAACCGACTGGTCACCTGGGACCAGCCACCCGGCGCCGCGCCGAGGTCGACCACGCTCATGCCCGGACGGATGAGTTTGTATTTTTCCTGGATCTCCAGAAGCTTGTAACTTGCACGCGAGCGGTAGCCATCCTTCTGCGCCTGCTTCACATAAGGATCGTTGACATGTCTTTTCAGCCAACCAAGGCTTGTCTTGGAACGCGCCATTGGGCACCTCGATGATTAGGGTCGTGATTAGTTGGGCGGATCCACGAACCCTCGGGTAAAATGGCCGCCATTTTACAGAATCCAGACGAAAGGGTCAGATTATGCCGCTCACTCCAGAGCAGAAGAAACAGTACAAATCCATCGGCCACCACCTCAAACCAGTGTTGACGGTAGCGGACAACGGTTTGACTGAAGGTGTTTTAGCCGAACTTGAACGCGCCTTGGCCGATCACGAGCTGATCAAGATCAAGCTCAACATCCTCGACCGCGAGTCGCGCCTGGCGCACATCGCCGAGCTGTGCAAGGTCGGCAAAGCGGACCTGGTTCAGGTCATCGGCAAGATGGCTCTGGTCTACCGCAAGAACTTCAGCGCCAACAAGCAGCTGTCGAACGTTCATCGCTTCAAGTGATGCGCAGGGTCAAGGGTGTGCTTCGCGCACCCTGCCACTCCATCCCGGCACCGGCTGCATGACCAGCACCAGCCCGGAAAATCCCAGCACCAGATAACTGAATACCTGCCAGCGCTGCGCATCCGGCCAGCCGACACGCACGGCTACATACATCGCGCACGCGTACAACGCCATCAACAGCACCTGTCCGCGAAAATCCCTCCATAGACTGCCAAGGCCCTCGGCCTGTACCAGCACCAAAGCCTGAAAGATCACGCACAGAGCGGCGAACCCCACCACCAGCACTTCGAATGCACTGGCGACTTCGTCGATCAACAGCGGCGCCAGGCCGATCTGGCCCAACGCCGGCTGCAAACCGATATGAATCAACCATAGGCCACCGACCCAAAGCATCTGGGTCAGTTGCCAAAGCATGGCGCCCGCATGCAGCGGGCGCCTTCTTTCAGATGTGACGAACTTCGACAATCTCGTACTCGATCACGCCGCTTGGCGTTTTGACGGCGACCACGTCACCCTCTTCCTTGCCAATCAAGGCGCGGGCCAGCGGCGAACCGACGGAGATCTTGCCGAGCTTGAAGTCAGCCTCATCCTCACCCACGATGTGGTAAGTGACGCTTTCATCAGTCTCGACGTTGGCGATCTCGACGGTGGTACCGAAAATCACTTTGCCGGTGTGAGGAATGGTCGTGACATCGATGATGACCTGATTCTGAATCCGGCCCTCGATATCACGAATACGCGCTTCGACCATGCCTTGCTGTTCGCGGGCAGCATGGTATTCAGCGTTTTCCTTCAAGTCACCCAACTCGCGGGCCGTACCGATGTCCTGGCTGAGCTTCGGACGGACGACCTTGGTCAGGTGAGCATGCTCCTCTTCCAGGGCGCGAGCGCCCTGAACAGTCATTGGGTACTTGGTTATGCTCATGCCTTCAATCCTGCGTGTAGATCCTGCAAGCGGCGCACGGTCTTTTCCGGACCGAACTTCAGCGCTTCGCAGATCGCTTCGCCCGCAGCAATAGTGGTGGTGCAGTAGATCTTGTGCTGCAGGGCATTGCGACGAATGGAGTACGAATCGGCGATCGACTGACGACCTTCGGTGGTGTTGATGATCAGCGTGACTTCGTCATTCTTGATCATGTCGACCACGTGTGGACGACCCTCGGTCACCTTGTTCACGCGGCGCACTTTCAGGCCTGCGGCTTCGATCAGCTTGGCAGTGCCGGCAGTGGCGACCACTTCGAAGCCCAAGTTGATCAGATCACGGGCCACGCCTGCAACCAGTGGCTTGTCGTCATCGCGCACGCTGATGAACGCAGTACCGCCGGTCGGCAGCACTTCGCTGGCGCCCATCTGCGCCTTGGCGAATGCTTCGCCGAAGGTGTCGCCGACGCCCATCACTTCACCGGTCGACTTCATCTCTGGGCCGAGGATCGGGTCAACGCCAGGGAACTTGGCGAACGGGAACACCGCCTCTTTCACGCTGTAGAAGTTCGGGATGATTTCTTTGGTGAAGCCGATTTCCTTCAGGGTCTTACCGGCCATCACGCGCGCAGCGATCATGGCCAGGGAAACACCGATGCACTTGGAAACGAACGGCACGGTACGCGAGGCGCGCGGGTTGACTTCGATGACGTAAATGTCTTCACCCTGCAACGCCAGCTGCACGTTCATCAGGCCGACAACGCCGAGTTCCAGGGCCATTTTCTTGACCTGTTCGCGCATCTCGTCCTGGATGTGCGCTGGCAGCGAGTACGGCGGCAGCGAGCACGCGGAGTCACCGGAGTGAACGCCCGCCTGTTCGATGTGCTGCATGATCGCGCCGATCACTACATCTTTGCCGTCGCAGACCGCATCCACGTCCATTTCGATGGCGCAGTTGAGGAAGTGGTCGAGCAGCACCGGGCTGTCGTTGGACACTTGCACCGCGTCACGCAGATAGCGCTTGAGTTCGTCTTCCTTGTAAACGATTTCCATCGCACGGCCGCCCAGCACGTAGGACGGGCGCACCACCAGCGGATAACCGATCTTCGCCGCAGCACGAACGGCTTCGTCTTCGCTGCGCACGGTGGCGTTTGGCGGCTGACGCAGGTTCAGGCGCTCGACCATTTGCTGGAAGCGCTCGCGGTCTTCGGCGCGGTCGATGGCGTCAGGGCTGGTGCCGATGATCGGCACGCCAGCAGCTTCCAGCGCGCGAGCCAGTTTAAGCGGAGTCTGGCCGCCGTACTGGACGATCACGCCTTTCGGCTTCTCGACGCGGCAGATTTCCAGTACGTCTTCCAGGGTTACCGGCTCGAAGTACAGACGGTCGGAAGTGTCGTAGTCGGTGGAAACGGTTTCCGGGTTGCAGTTGACCATGATGGTTTCGTAGCCGTCTTCGCGCAGGGCGAGCGCAGCGTGAACGCAGCAGTAGTCGAACTCGATGCCCTGGCCGATACGGTTCGGACCGCCACCCAGGATCATGATCTTGTCGCGACCCGACGGCGCTGCTTCGCACTCTTCCTCGTAGGTCGAGTACAGGTAAGCGGTGTCGGTGGCGAATTCGGCGGCGCAGGTGTCAACGCGCTTGTAGACCGGGAACACTTCCAGCTTCTGACGGTGCGTACGCAGGTTTTTCTCGGTGACGCCCAGCAGCTTGGCCAGACGCTGATCAGAGAAGCCTTTGCGCTTGAGCTTGAACATCAGGTCGCGGTCGATCGAGGACAGACCGAGGGTCTTGACCTTCTCTTCGTCCTTGATCAGGTCTTCGATCTGCACCAGGAACCACGGATCGATCATGTTCATGCCGAAGATGTCTTCGACCGACAGGCCGGCGCGGAAGGCGTCCGCCACGTACCAGATACGCTCGGCGCCCGGCACGGTCAGTTCGCGCTTGAGCACGCTCATGCTGTCCGGGTTGCTCAGATCGAGCTTCTCGTCCAGACCGCAAACGCCGACTTCCAGACCACGCAGAGCTTTCTGCAGGGATTCCTGGAAGGTCCGGCCGATGGCCATGACTTCGCCGACCGACTTCATTTGCGTGGTCAGGCGCGCGTCAGCCTTGGCGAATTTCTCGAAGGCGAAGCGTGGCAGCTTGGTAACGACGTAGTCGATCGACGGTTCGAAGGACGCCGGGGTCTTGCCGCCGGTGATGTCGTTCGACAGCTCGTCGAGGGTGTAACCCACAGCCAGTTTGGCCGCGACCTTGGCAATCGGGAAACCGGTGGCTTTCGAAGCCAGTGCCGAGGAGCGCGAAACACGCGGGTTCATTTCGATCACGACCATGCGGCCAGTGTTCGGGCAGATACCGAACTGCACGTTCGAACCACCGGTCTCGACGCCGATCTCGCGCAGTACCGCCAGCGAGGCGTTACGCAGGATCTGGTATTCCTTGTCGGTCAGCGTCTGGGCTGGAGCTACGGTGATCGAGTCGCCGGTGTGCACGCCCATCGGGTCGAAGTTTTCGATCGAGCAGACGATGATGCAGTTGTCCTTTTTGTCGCGGACAACTTCCATTTCATATTCTTTCCAGCCGATCAGCGATTCGTCGATCAGCAGCTCTTTGGTCGGCGAAAGGTCCAGACCACGGGCGCAGATTTCTTCGAACTCTTCACGGTTGTAAGCGATACCGCCACCGGTGCCGCCCATGGTGAAAGACGGACGAATGATGCACGGGAAACCGAGGGTTTCGAGAACCGCGTTGGCCTCTTCCATGCTATGGGCGATGCCGGAACGCGGGCACGCCAGGCCGATGGATTTCATTGCCTTGTCGAAACGCGAACGGTCTTCAGCCTTGTCGATGGTGTCGGCGTTGGCACCGATCATCTCTACGCCGAACTTCTCGAGAACGCCTTCGCGCTCCAGGTCCAGAGCGCAGTTCAGAGCGGTCTGGCCACCCATGGTTGGCAGTACGGCGTCCGGACGCTCTTTTTCGATGATCTTGGCCACGGTCTGCCATTTGATCGGCTCGATATAGGTGGCGTCGGCCATGTCCGGGTCGGTCATGATGGTGGCCGGGTTGGAGTTCACCAGGATGACGCGGTAACCCTCTTCGCGCAGGGCTTTGCAGGCCTGGGCGCCGGAGTAGTCGAATTCGCAGGCCTGGCCGATCACGATCGGGC
>NZ_RCOA01000004.1:66850-105684 GCF_004307585.1 Pseudomonas sp. Sample_20
CAGGCCTGGGCGCCGGAGTAGTCGAATTCGCAGGCCTGGCCGATCACGATCGGGCCAGCGCCGAGAATCAGGATGCTTTTAATGTCTGTACGTTTTGGCATGGTTTGTCACTCAAATCCGCAGGTCAGTCGGCAAGCCGTCTTGATCGATTTCTGAAGTCCCGAAGGGGCCGCCGGAACCGGGGCCGCCCTCGAGGGCTTCTCTCTACAGTCTCAAGGCGAACGCTTAGCGTCGCTTGGCCATCTCGTTGATGAAGCGGTCGAACAGTGGCGCAACATCGTTCGGGCCCGGGCTCGCTTCAGGGTGACCCTGGAAGCTGAACGCGCTCTTGTCGGTGCGCTCGATGCCTTGCAGGGTGCCGTCGAACAGCGATTTGTGGATCGCGCGCACGTTGGCTGGCAGGGTGGCTTCGTCTACCGCAAAACCGTGGTTCTGGCTGGTAATCATCACCACGCCGGTGTCCAGATCCTGCACCGGGTGGTTGGCACCGTGGTGGCCGTGGCCCATTTTCAGAGTCTTGGCGCCGGAGGCCAGAGCCAGCAACTGGTGGCCGAGGCAGATGCCGAATACCGGCGTCTCGGTTTCCAGCACTTCCTTGATCGCCTGGATCGCGTAGTCGCATGGCTCCGGATCACCAGGGCCGTTGGACAGGAACACGCCATCCGGCTTCAGCGCCAGCACATCGGCGGCTGGAGTCTGCGCCGGCACCACGGTGACGCGGCAGCCGCGCTCGACCAGCATGCGCAGGATGTTGACCTTGACGCCGTAGTCGTAGGCGACCACGTGGTATGGCAGTTCGGAGGCTTCGATGGTCGCGTGGCTGTCGGTTTTCAGATCCCAGACAGTCGAGCGCCATTCGTATTGGGTCTTGGTGCTGACGACTTTCGCCAGGTCCATGCCCTTCAGGCCCGGGAAGCCTTGCGCAGCGGCGATGGCTGCTTCTTCGGAGATGTTGTCGCCGGCCATGATGCAGCCGTTCTGAGCGCCTTTTTCACGCAGGATGCGGGTCAGGCGACGGGTGTCGATACCGGCGATTGCCACCACGTTGTTGGCTTTCAGGTAATCGGACAGGGACATAGTGTTACGCCAGTTGCTCGCTACCAGCGGCAGGTCACGGATGACCAGGCCAGCGGACCAGACGCGGTCGGACTCGGCGTCTTCCGGCGTGGTGCCGGTGTTGCCGATGTGCGGATAAGTCAGGGTAACGATCTGTTGGGCGTAGGAAGGATCGGTAAGGATTTCCTGATAGCCGGTCATTGCGGTGTTGAACACCACCTCACCAACGGTTTGACCGTCGGCTCCAATGGCTTCGCCGCGAAAAATGCTGCCATCAGCAAGGGCGAGTATGGCTGGCTTAGTCAAGAAGACCTCCCGTAAATAACGCATGAAAGGGCAATCGCAGGTTGTAAAAAAGCGGAGTGACGTATGGACACGTCACCCCGCTTCTTCACTGAAATTATTCTGCGCGCTTTTAGTGGACACACTAAAGCTGTAGCTTACAGAAAAGGGCGTTTTTGGTCCACCGCTAAAGAGCCTTAAAGGCCGGAGAATGCGACAGGTCGTCGCCAAGCGGTAAAAACCGGCGCAAAACGGGACGTTTGCGCCGGGTTCAGCAACGACTCAACGCAGGTCGAGCACGTCTTGCATGTCGTACAGGCCCGGCTCGCGACCGTCCAGCCACAGCGCCGCACGCACCGCGCCCTTGGCGAAGGTCATGCGGCTCGATGCCTTGTGGGTGATCTCGACGCGCTCGCCATCGGCAGCGAACAGCACGGTGTGATCACCAACGATGTCGCCAGCACGCACGGTGGCGAAACCAATGGTTTCACGCTCCCGCGCACCGGTCTGGCCTTCACGACCGTAGACCGCGACCTTCTTCAGATCACGCCCCAGGGCATCGGCAATCACTTCACCCATGCGCACAGCCGTACCTGACGGAGCATCGACCTTGTGGCGGTGATGGGCTTCCATGATCTCGATATCGACATCGTCGCCCAGCACGCGCGCAGCGGTGTCGAGCAACTTCAGGCAGAGGTTGACGCCGACGCTGAAGTTGGCGGCGAAGACGATCGGAATGTCCTTGCCCGCCTCGGCCAGCAATTGCTTCTCTTCGACACTGAAACCGGTGGTGCCGATGATCATCGCTTTGCCGTGTTTGCGGCAGAACGCGAGATTTTTCAGGGTCACGGTCGGGTGAGTGAAGTCGATCAGCACATCGAACTCTTCGACCACACGATCCAGATCACCGGACAGCGGCACGCCGATACGGCCCAGCGCTGCCAGCTCACCGGCATCCGCGCCAACCAGCGTGCTGTCGGGACGATCGACCGCCGCCGTCAGACCGGCGCCCGGCGTCTGCTGCACCGCTTCAATCAGGGTCTTGCCCATGCGCCCGGCGGCGCCCATCACTGCAATACGTCGCATGCCGACTCCTTACAAATCGCCGAAGAAACGCTTCACACCGTCGAACCAACCGGTGGTTTTCGGCGAGTGGCTGTTGTCGTCGGCCAGGGAACTGCGGAATTCTTCCAGCAGTTCACGCTGACGACGGTTGAGGTTGACCGGCGTTTCCACAGCGACACGGCACATCAGGTCGCCGGCACCGCCGCCACGCACCGGCGCAACGCCTTTGCCGCGTACGCGGAATTGCTTGCCGGTCTGCGTGCCTTCAGGGATTTTCAGCTTGACGCGACCGTCGAGGGTCGGAATCTCCAACTCGCCGCCCAGTGCAGCGTCGACGAAGCTGATCGGCACTTCGCAGAACAGATGCTTGCCGTCACGCTGGAAGATGTCGTGTTCACGCACGTTGATCACAACGTACAGGTCGCCAGTCGGCCCGCCCTGGGTACCCGCCTCGCCTTCGCCGGACAGACGAATGCGGTCGCCAGTATCAACACCGGCAGGCACTTTGACCGACAGGGTTTTGTACTCTTCGACACGACCGTCGCCGTGGCAGGAGTCGCACGGATCGGAAATGATCTTGCCCTGGCCATGGCAGCGCGGGCAGGTCTGCTGCACCGAGAAGAAGCCCTGCTGCATGCGCACCTGACCGATGCCGCCGCAGGTCGGGCACGTCGTCGGCGACGAGCCTTTCTTGGCGCCGGAACCATCGCACGGCTTGCAGTTGACCAGTGTCGGAACGCGGATATTCACCGACGTGCCGCGCACCGCTTCTTCCAGATTCAGTTCCAGGGTGTAGCGCAGATCGCTGCCACGCTGGGCGCCGCCACGGGCACCGCCGCGACCGCCACCGAAGAAATCACTGAAGACATCGCCGAAGATGTCCGAGAAGTTCTGGCCACCGAAACCGGCACCGCCGCCGCCCATGCTCGGATCGACGCCGGCATGACCGTACTGATCGTATGCCGCGCGCTTGCTGGCGTCGGACAACACTTCATAGGCCTCGTTGGCCTCTTTGAATGCTTCTTCCGAAGCCTTGTCGCCGGGATTACGGTCGGGGTGGTGCTTCATGGCCAGACGGCGATAGGCCTTCTTCAGGTCCGCTTCGCTCGTGCCCCGCTCGACACCCAATACTTCGTAATAGTCACGCTTTGCCATAAGTTCTTTGCACTCTTAAGGACGTTCGGCAAACCCCTCCTGAGCCTCGCCAAACTCGTTGAGCCCCCATTAAGGCCCGGACCCAACTCACGTCAATTCAACGATCCTGGTCTTGATTGATGCGGTATCTGCGGCGCGAAAAGCAGGAGCATTCCCGGCCATACCGCCAGCATCCGAACGGTGTCGCATGCTGTAAAAATTCACGTATTCCAGATACGCCAACGCGGGAGGCAAGCTCCCGCGCGGCGACATCCTACCAGTCACCGCCGCAAGGCAGTCAACCGGGCGACCAACAACTTACTTGTGGTCTTTGACTTCTTCGAACTCGGCGTCGACAACGTCGTCAGCCTTCTCAGCCGATTCGCCTTGCGGGGCTGCGCCATCAGCTGGCTGAGCCTGTTCGGCGTACATCTTCTGAGCAACCGGAGCGGAGACTTTCGACAGCTCTTCAACCTTGGCTTCGATGGCTGCCTTGTCGTCGCCTTTGACGGCGGCTTCCAGCGCAACCACTGCAGCTTCGATTGCAGTCTTCTCTTCGGCGGTGACCTTGTCGCCTGCGTCAGCGACCATCTTGCGAGTCGAGTGCACCAGTGCATCACCCTGGTTACGGGCAGCGGCCAGTTCTTCGAACTTGCGGTCTTCCTCGGCATTCGCTTCGGCGTCACGCACCATGCGCTCGATTTCTTCGTCGGACAGACCGGAGTTGGCCTTGATCACGATCGACTGGGTCTTGCCGGTAGCCTTGTCTTTCGCGCCGACGTGCAGGATGCCGTTGGCGTCGATGTCGAAGGTCACTTCGATCTGCGGCACGCCACGTGGAGCTGGTGGAATGTCGGCCAGGTCGAACTTGCCCAGCGATTTGTTCTGGGCAGCTTGCTTGCGCTCGCCCTGCAGAACGTGAATGGTCACAGCACCCTGGTTGTCGTCGGCAGTCGAGAACACTTGCGATTTCTTGGTAGGAATCGTGGTGTTTTTCTCGATCAGCGCGGTCATCACGCCACCCATGGTTTCGATACCCAGGGTCAGCGGGCTGACGTCGAGCAGCAGCACGTCTTTCACGTCACCGGCCAGAACAGCGCCCTGAATCGCAGCACCCATGGCAACAGCTTCGTCCGGGTTGACGTCTTTACGCGCTTCTTTACCGAAGAAATCGGTAACCAGCTTCTGCACCAGCGGCATACGAGTCTGACCGCCGACCAGAATCACGTCGTTGATCGCGCTGACGTCGATACCGGCGTCTTTCATGGCAATGCGGCAAGGTTCGATAGTGCGCTGAACCAGGTCTTCAACCAGCGCTTCGAGCTTGGCACGCGAGATTTTCACGTTCAGGTGCTTAGGACCGGTCGCGTCTGCAGTGATGTACGGCAGGTTGACGTCGGTCGACTGAGCGGACGACAGCTCGATCTTGGCTTTCTCAGCAGCCTCTTTCAGACGCTGCATCGCCAGCGGGTCACCTTTGAGGTTCATGCCGCTTTCTTTCTTGAATTCGTCAACGAGGTAGTCGATCAGACGAATGTCGAAGTCTTCACCGCCGAGGAAAGTGTCACCGTTGGTCGCCAACACTTCGAACTGGTGCTCACCGTCAACTTCAGCGATTTCGATAACAGAAACGTCGAAAGTACCGCCACCCAGGTCATAAACGATCACGGTGTGATCGCCCTTGGCCTTGTCCATACCGTAAGCCAGAGCGGCTGCGGTTGGTTCGTTGATGATGCGTTTTACGTCCAGACCAGCGATGCGACCGGCGTCTTTGGTGGCTTGACGCTGACTGTCGTTGAAGTAGGCCGGAACGGTGATTACCGCTTCGGTCACTGCCTCGCCGAGGTAGTCTTCGGCGGTCTTCTTCATCTTCTTCAGAATTTCAGCCGAGATTTGTGGCGGCGCCATTTTCTGGCCGTTCACTTCTACCCAGGCGTCATTGTTGTCAGCCTTGACGATCTTGTAAGGGACCATCTGGATGTCTTTCTGCACAACTTCTTCGTCGAAACGACGACCGATCAGACGCTTTACTGCGTACAGGGTGTTGTGCGGGTTGGTGACAGCCTGACGCTTGGCCGACTGACCTACCAGAATTTCGCCATCGTTGGCGTAAGCGATGATCGACGGCGTGGTACGCGCGCCTTCAGCGTTTTCAATAACTTTGGCTTTGCCGTTTTCCAGCACGGAGACGCAGGAGTTGGTAGTCCCCAGGTCGATACCGATAATTTTGCCCATGTTCACTCTCCCGAAACTTTGGATTTTGTTGCCGCGGCAGTGGTGGCTGACTGCGGTAGCACTTAAACGCTTGACTTCTAAATGGGGGCCTTGCGGCTAATTTCAAGCCTGCTCGTCAATCGAAGGCGAAACCGGTGCCGCCGCCTTGCTGACCACGACCATCGCCGGGCGCAGCAGGCGACCATTGAGCTGGTAGCCCTTCTGGAAAACCTTCAACACGCTGTTCGGCTCGACGTCAGCACTTTCCTGCATGGCCATCGCCTGATGGTGAACGGCGTTGAACGGTTCGCCATGCGGATCGATCGCTTCAAGCTGGTAACGCTTGAGGGTGTCGTGGAACATTTTCAGGGTCAGCTCGATGCCTTCGCGCATCGGGCGGATGCTTTCGTCGTCCGGGCTCGACAGCTCGAGGCCGCGCTCCAGGCTGTCGACGATCGGCAGCAGGTCGCTGGCGAATTTTTCCAGGGCAAACTTGTGCGCCTTCTCGACGTCCTGCTCGGCACGGCGGCGAACGTTCTGCAGATCGGCAGCAACACGCAGAGACTGATCCTGCGCGGCGGCCAATTGCTCTTCGAGCACTTGCACACGGGTCGCCAGGTCGTCACCCGAACCTTCGGGCGCCTGATTGGCATCTGGGTTTTGCGTATCTACTGTCTGTTCGTCAGCCATAGAATTCTCCTTTCAATTTCGTCCGCGAGCCTGACTCGCGCTTCTGCCCCGATATATGGGGCCGCAAAATCAGGCTTCAAGGGCTGAAAACAATTGTCCCTACAAAAAAGTGCTGAATACTCATTCTTGAATGCGCTAAGAAAACTCTCTGATCAAGCAAATCGAGCTAAGGGCGGGCATTGTCAGGCCTGAACAAAACACTGTATAAATAACCAGACCTCAAGCCTGGGAGCTGCCTTTATGCTGGTGCACCTGTCCGTACATAACTACGCCATCGTTGAACATCTCGATCTCGAACTTGATCGCGGGATGAGCGTGATCACAGGGGAAACCGGCGCCGGCAAGTCGATCATGCTCGATGCCCTGGGCCTCACCCTGGGTGATCGCGCCGACAGCGGCGTGGTTCGCCCGGGCGCTGATAAAGCCGACATTCTTGCCACCTTCGATCTTGCTGATATCCCCGAAGCCAGCGCCTGGCTTGCCGAGCGCGATCTGGAAAACGACGGGCCGTGCATCCTGCGCCGGGTCATCACCTCGGAAGGTCGTTCTCGCGGCTATATCAACGGCACACCCTGCCCGCTTGGCGACCTCAAAGCCCTCGGCGAGCTGCTGATCGATATCCACAGCCAGCACGAACACCAATCACTACTGAAAACCGACACCCATCGCCGCCTGCTCGACGAATACGCCGGCGCGACCGATCTGGCGCGTCAGGTGCAACTGGCCGCACAGCGCTGGCGCCAGACTCGCCAGGAACTGGAGCGCCTTTCCAACTCCGGCGACGAACAACGCGCACGCCATCAACTGCTCAGCTATCAGCTCGAAGAACTGGAAAACCTCGGTCTCGGCGAAAACGAACTGGAGCAACTGGAGCAGGAACACAAGAACCTGACCAACGCCGAAACCCTGCTGGGCATTTGCCGTCAAGTGGTCGAGCAGTGCAGCGAAAGCGATTCCGGGAATGTGCTGAATGCGCTGACCGCCAGCCTCAATCGACTTTCCAGCGTGAACAGTTCGGTGGGTGCGCTGGGTGAAGCCAGCAGTCTGCTGACCAGCGCACAGATTCAGGTAGAAGAAGCAGTCGGCGAGCTCAATCGCTTCCTCGACAATTTCGATGCCGACCCGGCTCGCCTGCAATACCTCGAAGAGCGTCTCGACGCGATCTACACCTTGGCGCGCAAACACCGGATTCAACCGACCGAAGTCGGCGAAATGCAGCAGAAGCTGCTCGATGAAATCGAAACCCTCAACGCCAACGATGAATCCATCGAGCGCCTGGGTGAAGAATTGGCGTCCTACGCCCGCCACTATCAAGAGAAAGCGCGCGAGCTGAGCGACCTCCGTCATCAAGCGGCCGGCAGCCTCGCCAGTGCGGTAGAGCAGGAAATCCAGCGCCTGGGCATGCCTGGCGGCCGATTCACCATCGAACTGAAAGCCAACAGCAGCGACGAGTTGCTGCCGAATGGCCTGGAACAGGTCGAACTGCTGGTCAGCGCCAACCCCGGTCAACCGCTCAAGGCGCTGGCAAAAGTCGCCTCCGGTGGTGAGCTGTCGCGGATCAGTCTGGCGATTCAGGTCATTACCGCCCAGACCTCCCGCGTGCCGACGCTGGTGTTCGACGAAGTGGACGTAGGTATTGGCGGTCCGACTGCCGAGATTGTCGGCCAGTTACTGCGCCGTCTCGGTGATCGCGGCCAGGTCCTGACCGTGACGCACTTGCCGCAAGTGGCGGCGCAAGGGCATCAGCATCTGTTCGTGCACAAGGTTCGCGACGAGAAGGCGACTCACACCGCTGTCGCGAAGCTCACGAAGAACGAGCGCATCGAAGAAGTCGCGCGCATGCTCGGCGGTATCGATCTGACCAAGGAATCCCTGGCTCACGCGAAAAAAATGGTGGTGACCGCCAAGGCGTAACAAATAGCAGAAAGCACGAAGGCGACCCTTGGGTCGCCTTCGTTCGTTTCGCGAATGTGAAATTCGCGCGACATGCTTACTTTTTCTTGCGTACGTACAGCACCAGGTTGTGATCAACCATCTCGAAGCCATGCTTCTCGACGATCGATTTCTGAAGCTTTTCGATTTCTTCGTCGAAGAATTCGATCACTTCACCCGATTCCACGTTGACCATATGGTCGTGGTGGCCACCGTCAGCCAGTTCGAAGACCGCGTGGCCGCCGTCGAAGTTGTGGCGGACCACGAGGCCGGCCGCTTCGAACTGGGTCAGAACACGGTAAACCGTGGCCAGACCGACGTCCTCACCAGCTTCCATCAACGCCTTGTAGACGTCCTCGGCACTCATGTGGCGCTGCTCGGTAGAGTCGAGCATTTGCAGGATCTTGACCCGTGGCAGGGTCACTTTGAGGCCGGCTTTGCGTAGTTCGCTATTTTCAACCATGGTCAGCTTTCTCGCGATGCTGCTTCGCAGCTTCTCTTAATGCGGGTATGATCGGCGTTTACGTTGTCCCAGCCAAGATAGTGGAAGTCGCCCACCGATGCAAAACACCAAGCTCTTGCTAACCAGTTTCACCTTTGTGGGACTGCTCGCACTCGCCGGTTGTTCATTCCCCGGGGTTTACAAAATCGACATCCAGCAGGGCAATGTCGTCACGCAGGACATGATAGACCAGTTACGCCCGGGAATGACCCGGCCGCAAGTACGGTTTATCATGGGCAACCCTCTGCTTGCCGACACGTTCCATGCCGATCGCTGGGATTATCTGTACAGCCTGCAACCGGGTGGCGGTGAACGCCAGCAGGAACGAATCAGCGTTATCTTCAACTCAAACGACCAGCTTGTCAGCCTGTCCGGTGACTTCATGCCCGGCGTGAGCCGTGATGAAGCCATTCTTGGCAAGGACAGCGGTACGACCGTGACCGCGCCTGCTGAAAACGCCGACAAGCCAGAAGCTGAAAAACCAGCCAAACCAGGCTCCTTGCTCGATCAGATCCAGAAGGACGTCGATGGTGTGGAAACCGTACCGGTTCCGACACCAGAGCCGCTGGACACCTCGCCGCAGTAATAGGCGAGGCAAAAAAAACCCGGACATTCCGGGTTTTTTATCGCCTGCCGTTTGGCCTGCTCAAGAATTGCGTGCTTTGGCCTCAGCAGCCTTGGCCGCGCGCAAACGTCGAACTTCTTTGGGATCAGCCAGCAGCGGTCGATATATTTCGATCCGGTCACCTGCCTGAACAGAGCGAGAATCCGCGTCAGTCACGACCTTGCCAAAAATCCCCAGCGGACACTGCGCCAGATTCAGCTCAGGAAACTCGGCTGCGATGCCCGATGCGTGCACCGCCGCCCGAACGCTAACGCCTTCAGCCACACTGATCGCACGCAGAACCTGGCGATCAACCGCTGCATACACCACTTCTATCTCGATCACCGGCTTAACCATGCATCTGCTTGGCGCGCTGGCAGAAAGCATCCACCAATTGATTGGCCGCCTGATTGAACAACGGCCCCAGAGTTGCGCGCACCAGCGGCCCGGCATAATCGAACGACAGATCCAGACTGATCTTGCAGGCCTTTTCGTTCAGCGCCTTGAATACCCAGATGCCGTGCAACTGAGTGAACGGGCCTTCTTCAAGATTCATCTCGATCGACTGCCCCGGCACCAGCGTATTGCGCGTGACGAAATGCTGACTGAGGCCGCCCTTCGCTACGCCGACACTGGCGCGCATGTGTTCCGGGGAGCTTTCCAGCACTTCAGCCTCCGAGCACCACGGCAGAAACTCCGGGTACCGCGCGACGTCGTTGACCAGGTCGTAGAGAAACTGCGCCGGGTACGGCAGGAGCGCGGATCGTTGGATATGTGTCGTCATGTAAGCGTTACTTCCAGAGCTGAGCGGCAAAGACTACAAGAATGCCGATAGGCGCCACGTAGCGCATCAAGAACAGGGACAGAGCAAACAGAACCGGGTTACGGATGGACAATTCATCCCGCACCGCTTCACGCCCCATCACCCATCCCGCGAACAGCACGAAACACAAGCCACCGAGGGGCAACATGATCCGCGAGGTGAAGAAATCGATCACGCCGAAGAAGTCGAGACCGCTCTGCGCACCCCATTGATAGAGGCTGAACGCCCCGCCTTCGTTCACGAAAAACTTGGCTTCCTTCCAGATATTGAAAGAAAACACGGTGCCCAGACCAACAAACCAGCAGGTGAATGCCAGCCAGAAAGTTACCCAGATGCGGCTGATTTTAGTGCGTTCAACCAGGTAAGCCACCATTGGCTCAAGCAGCGAAATCGCCGAACTCCACGCTGCCACCGCGACCAGCACGAAGAACACCACGCCCATCAACTGGCCGAAAAATACATTACCAAAAGCAAATGGCAGGCTGACGAACATCAGCCCTGGGCCTTCGCTTGGGTTCAGGCCAGCAGCAAATACAATTGGAAACAACGCCAGACCAGCGACCAGCGACACGAAGGTATCTAGTAGCGCAACACCGACCACCGTGCCCGACAGCGAGGTGTTCTTCGGCATGTAGGCGCCGTAGATCATGATGGAGCCGACGCCGACGCTCAGCGAGAAGAACGCGTGCCCCATCGCTGGCAGCAGACCGTCGAGGACTTTTTCCGGGTGGAAGTCGAACATGAAATGCACGCCTTCCATGAAATGCCCAGTGGTCATGCTGTAACCCAGCAGCACCAGAATCATCACGAACAGCAGCGGCATCATGATTCGCAGGCTGCGCTCAAGCCCGGCGACCACGCCTTTGGCGATCACGAAGGCCGACAGCAGCATGAAAATCGTGTGCCAAAGTGTCAGTCGCCATGGATTGGAGATGACATTGCCGAAATAGGCGCCGACCTGATCGGCCGTCGCGCCCTGGAAATCGCCACGGCCCATGTCGACGATGTAATCCAGCGACCAGCCGCCGACGACACTGTAGAAAGACAGAATCAGCAGGGCCGTGATCATTCCGGCAAACGCGCCCCACGACCATTTCGCCGAGTGCCCGGCTTCCAGTGCCAGCACCTTCAGGGCATTCGCCGGACTTTGCCGGGCGCGCCGGCCGATCAGGGTTTCCGCGAGCATGACCGGGACACCGATGAGCGCGATGCACGCCAGGAACATCAGCACAAAGGCGCCGCCGCCGTAGACCCCGACCATGTAGGGGAACTTCCAGATACTACCCAGTCCCACGGCCGAACCGGTCGCGGCGAGTATGAATACCCAGCGGCTAGCCCAACTGCCGTGGACAGAAACCTTGTCTGTCGACATCGTTTATCACGCCCAAGCGTTAGAAAAAGAGGCCGCATTGTCCGGGATTCACTCAACCTGCTCAAGCACGCAGCAACACCGTAGCCGACAGCCGAACAACTCCATATAATGCCGCCCCTATGGCTAAACAGAAGAAACACCCAACAGGGACCATCGCGCAGAACAAAAAGGCGCGACACGATTACTTCATCGAGCACAAGTTCGAGGCTGGTCTGGTCCTGGCCGGCTGGGAAGTAAAAAGTCTGCGGGCGAGCAAGTTGCAGCTGGTCGACAGCTATGTGCTGCTCAAGGATGGCGAAGCATGGTTGCTCGGCAGCCACATCACGCCGTTGATGACCGCAAGCACTCACGTCATCGCCGACCCGGTGCGCACTCGCAAACTGCTGCTCAACCGCCGCGAGCTGGACAAGCTTGCCGCCGCCGTGCAGCAAAAAGGTTACGCCTGCGTCTGCCTGTCCTGGTACTGGAGCAAGCACATGGTCAAGTGCGAAATCGCTCTGGGCAAGGGCAAGAAGGAATACGACAAGCGCGACACCGAGCGCGAGCGCGATGCCGGGCGTGAATTACAGCGTGCGGTGCGCAACAAGGGCAAGGAAGATTAGTTTTCCACCCTGATCGTTCCCACGCTCTGCGTGGGAATGCATCCCGTGACGCCCCGCGTCACAACGCGGACGCAGAGCGTCCATTGCTGTATTCCCACGCAGAGCGTGGGAACGATCGTTTGCAGAACTAACTGACTACATCCCCTTGCGCCGCTCCGCCCGAGCCATGCGCTGCACCTCCTGACGCACCTCTTCCAGCACCTCCTGCACATACAAAATATGTCGGCTGGACACTTCCCGCGCCTGCTCGGCACGCCCTTCGATAATCGCCAGATACAATTCCCGGTGCTGCGAGATCAGCATGTCGCGGGTTTCCGTACGCTGCTTGTACATGCCGCCGATGTTGGTCACGACGTTGCGCTTGAGCAGATCGAACAGTCCGCGAATCGTATGCAGCAACACCGCGTTATGGCTGGCCTCTGCAATCGCCAGATGAAACTTCGCATCCGCCGCACCCTCTTCCGCCCGGCTGACCTCTTCATGGCGCGAGTAGCAATCCTGCAACTCCTCGAACGCAGCGGTCAGGCGCTCGCGATCAACATCGGTGGCGCGTAATGCGGCGTAGTAGGCGCACGATGCCTCCAGGGTGTGCCGGAATTCGAGCAAATCACGTTGCGCTTCGGGATTGCTTTCAAGCAATTGCAGCAGCGGATCGCTGAACGTCGATCCGAGCCCCTCCACCACATAATTGCCGCCGCCCTGGCGACTGACCAGCAAGCCTTTGGCCGCCAGTTTCTGAATCGCCTCGCGCAATGACGGGCGTGATACGCCAAATTGTTCGGCCAGCGTGCGCTCGGCCGGCAACCGCTCGCCCGACTTCAGCGTGCCCTCAAGGATCATCCCTTCGAGGCGCTCGACAATATCGTCAGACAAACGGCGCTGACGTATCTGATCAAAGCCCATAACTCATTTCTCCACGATCCCGACCGCTCGCCGGGGTGTCTATTCTGGCCTATCCGCGCGCCGCCGACACCTGCCAGACACCACTTCGCCAAAGCGGATCAGTTGCGCTCTGCACCGCATCTTCGACGAAAGTTTCAGAGCGGCAAATTGACACACCGCCACTAAGGCTTTTACCCTAGCCGACAGCGCTTGTAAATTGGTCTTACCAATTATCCAAGATTGCTCACAGTGCCTGACCAACAACAATTAGGGGCCACCCCACCATGCAAACCTGGCAACAGCTCTACAGCCCGCTCGGCAGTCTTGGCGTCTCCGCTCTCGCGGCCGTCATTCCCATCGTGTTCTTCTTTCTCGCTTTGGCGGTGTTCCGCCTCAAAGGCCATGTGGCCGGCAGCATCACACTCGCGCTTTCGATTGCCGTGGCGATTTTCGCCTTCCAGATGCCAGTGGACATGGCGTTTGCCGCCGCCGGTTATGGCTTCGCTTACGGTCTGTGGCCGATTGCCTGGATCATTGTCGCGGCGGTGTTCCTCTACAAACTGACGGTGAAAAGCGGTCAGTTCGAGGTCATCCGCAGCTCGGTCCTGTCGATCACCGATGACCAGCGCTTGCAGGTGTTGCTGATCGGTTTCTGCTTCGGCGCATTTCTGGAAGGTGCCGCCGGTTTCGGCGCGCCGGTAGCTATTACTGCCGCACTCCTTGTAGGACTGGGCTTCAACCCGCTGTACGCCGCCGGCTTGTGCCTGATTGCCAACACTGCGCCGGTAGCGTTCGGCGCGCTGGGGATTCCGATCATCGTGGCGGGCCAGGTCACTGGCATCGACGCCTTCAAGATCGGCGCCATGACCGGTCGCCAGCTGCCACTGCTGTCGCTGTTCGTGCCGTTCTGGCTGGTGTTCATGATGGACGGCCTGCGCGGTGTGCGCGAAACCTGGCCGGCCGCGCTGGTGGCAGGTCTGAGTTTCGCCATCACCCAGTACTTCACCTCCAATTTCATCGGCCCGGAACTGCCGGACATCACCTCGGCACTGGCCAGCCTGATTTCCCTGACCCTGTTCCTCAAGGTCTGGCAACCACGTCGCGCCGCCGGCCAGCACATCGTTGGCGCTGTATCCGCTTCAGTTGTCAGCGCCAGCGTAGGCGGTTTCGGCCAGAAGCGCACCACCGTGGCTTCGCCCTACAGCCTCGGGGAAATTTTCAAGGCGTGGTCGCCGTTCCTGATCCTCACTGTGCTGGTGACGATCTGGACGCTGAAGCCTTTCAAAGCCATGTTCGCTGCCGGCGGCTCGATGTACAGCTGGGTGTTCAACTTCGCGATTCCGCACCTTGATCAACTGGTGATCAAGACTGCGCCAATCGTGGCCAATCCGACTGCCATTCCAGCGGTGTTCAAACTTGACCCGATTTCCGCCACCGGCACGGCGATTTTCTTCTCCGCGTTGATTTCTATGCTGGTGCTGAAGATCAATTTCAAAACTGGTCTGACCACTTTGAAAGAGACCTTCTACGAACTGCGCTGGCCAATCCTGTCGATCGGCATGGTGCTGGCGTTCGCCTTCGTCACCAACTACTCCGGCATGTCGTCGACCATGGCCCTGGTGCTGGCGGGTACTGGCGCCGCGTTCCCGTTCTTCTCGCCGTTCCTCGGTTGGCTGGGCGTGTTCCTCACCGGCTCGGATACTTCGTCGAACGCGCTGTTCAGTTCGTTGCAAGCGACCACCGCCCACCAGATCGGCGTCAACGACACCTTGCTGGTGGCGGCCAATACCAGCGGCGGCGTGACCGGCAAGATGATCTCGCCGCAATCGATCGCCGTGGCCTGCGCCGCGACCGGTCTGGTCGGCAAGGAATCGGATCTGTTCCGCTTCACCCTCAAGCACAGCCTATTCTTTGCAACGATTGTAGGTTTGATCACCCTGGCTCAGGCCTACTGGTTCACCGGCATGCTGGTGCACTAAACCTACAAGAAAGACGGAAATAACCGACGCCGGCCCGTGATCCGGCGTCAGCAATTCACCACCGGGTCTGTAAGGCTGCTGAAAGCAATGCGCTTTATATTCGGCAGCCGCAGCAGACGGATAACCGGGCCTACCCGGAGACACGCCTGATGAGCGAGCTTTTTTACAACGCTGTGCCGAACGCGACCCGCGTGGCACCGCCACTGCCCAAACCTCGGCAATACCCCAGCGAGAAACCGTCGCGGGTCTACCTGTTCGGCACGTGTGTGGTCGACCTGTTCTACCCCGAAGCCGGGATGGACGCGATCCATCTGCTGGAGCGCGAAGGGATCCGGGTCGAGTATCCGCAAGGGCAGAGCTGCTGCGGCCAACCGGCCTACACCTCGGGTTACACCGAGCAGGCGCGGACGGTAGCGCGCTCGCAACTGGCGTTGTTTGCCGGGGATTATCCGGTGGTAGTGCCCTCGGGTTCCTGCGCCGGCATGCTGCGCGAGCATTACGCCGACTTGTTCAAGGACGAGCCGGAAACGTTGAAACAGGTGCAGGCCCTTGCGGCTCGCACTTATGAACTGGCCGAGTTTCTGCTGTTCGTCTGCAAGGTGCAGCTCAAGGACGGCGGCGAACCGGTGAAAGTCGCGCTGCACACCTCGTGTTCGGCACGCCGCGAAATGAACACCCACCTGCACGGCCGCGAGTTGTTGGCGCAGTTGAGCAATGTGGAACGGGTCAATCACGACCACGAAAGCGAATGCTGTGGCTTCGGTGGGACATTCAGCGTCCGTATGCCAGACATTTCCGGCGCGATGGTGGCTGACAAGACCCGCGCGTTGAAGGAGTCCGGCGCGCACAAGGTACTGAGTGCCGACTGCGGCTGTTTGATGAACATCAACGGCGCGCTGGAGAAACAGCAGGAAGCGTTACGCGGACAACATCTGGCGAGCTTTCTCTGGCAGCGAACCGGAGGTGCACAATGAGCGCCTCCACGATTATTCCTACGGTCGCCGTAGAAGAAGATTTCCGCACCCGGGCACACAATGCCTTGGGTGATCAGCAGCTGCGGAACAACTTCCGCACTGCCATGGATTCACTGATGACCAAGCGGGCAGCGGCTTTCAGCGATGCCCACGAAAGAGAACACTTGCGCGCACTGGGCAATTCGATCAAGGCCCGCGCGCTGTCCAAGTTGCCCGACCTGCTCGAGCAACTGGAACAGAACCTGACCCGCAACGGTGTGACAGTGCACTGGGCGGAAACGGTGGACGAGGCCAATGGCATCGTCTTATCGATCATCCGTGCTCACGAGGCGCGGCAAGTGATCAAGGGCAAATCGATGGTCAGCGAAGAGATGGAGATGAACCATTTCCTCGAGGCTCGGGACATTGAATGTCTGGAGTCCGACATGGGGGAGTACATCGTCCAGCTCGACCACGAGAAGCCTTCACACATCATTATGCCGGCGATCCACAAGAATGCCGGTCAGGTCGCGTCCTTGTTCCACGACAAACTTGGCGTGGAATACACCAAGGACGTTGACCAACTCATTCAGATCGGTCGCAGGGTCCTGCGGCAGAAATTCTTCGAAGCCGACATCGGCGTCTCCGGCGTCAACTTCGCCGTCGCCGAAACCGGCACCCTGCTGCTGGTGGAAAACGAAGGCAACGGGCGCATGACCACCACCGTGCCGCCGGTGCATATCGCCGTTACCGGTATCGAAAAAGTCGTGGAAAACCTGCGTGACGTGGTGCCGCTGCTGTCACTGCTGACGCGCTCGGCGCTGGGCATTCCGATCACCACTTACGTCAACATGATCTCCGGCCCGCGCAAGGAACATGAACTCGATGGCCCGCAGGAAGTGCATCTGGTCCTGCTCGACAACGGTCGCAGCCAGGCTTTCGCCGACAGTGAATTGCGCCAGACCCTGAACTGCATCCGCTGCGGCGCCTGCATGAATCATTGTCCGGTATACACCCGAGTGGGCGGCCACACCTATGGCGAGGTCTACCCAGGGCCGATCGGCAAGATCATCACCCCGCATATGGTCGGCCTGGCCAAGGTTCCGGACCACCCGAGCGCGTCCTCACTGTGCGGCGCCTGCGGTGAAGTCTGCCCGGTGAAGATACCGATCCCGGCGATCCTGCGCCGTCTGCGCGAGGAAAACGTCAAAGCCCCGGACGCACCGAATCAGGTGATGCGCGGCCAGGGCAGCAAATATTCGCGCAAGGAGCGCTTCATCTGGAACGCCTGGGCCAGACTCAACAGCTCGCCGACGCTGTACCGCTTGTTCGCTTTTTTCGCCACGCGCCTGCGCGCCCTTACGCCGAGCAATGTCGGCCCATGGACGCAAAACCACAGCGCGCCAAAACCGGCCGCGCGTTCGTTGCATGACATGGCCCGCGAGCATCTGGCCAAACAGGGAGAGCGTCGATGAGCGCCAAGCAAAATATCCTCGGCAAACTGCGGAAAAGTCTGACCGGCACCACGCCAATTGCCGACAACTTCGATGTCGATCTGGTCACCCAGCCCTACACCTACAGCGCCGAGCAACGCATCCCGCAACTGCGCAAACTGATGGAGGCGGTGCACACCGAAATCCACCTGACCTCGGGCGCCGAGTGGCCGGCATTACTGGCGCAACTGCTGCGCGACCGTCAATTGCCGAGCCTGCTGATCGCACCGACCACACCGCATGGGCAACGCATCGCACAGCACTGGGCGAACAATCCCGAGCTGCCTGCACTGAAATCCTACGACCGGCCAATGGAAGAATGGAAAGCCGAACTGTTCAACGACACCCCGGCCAGCCTCACTGGCACCCTCGGTGCCATCGCCGCAACCGGCAGCCTGATCATCTGGCCAACCCGTGAAGAACCGCGCCTGATGAGCCTGGTGCCGCCTGTGCATTTCGCCCTGCTCAAGGCCAGCGAAATCCGCGACAACTTCTATCAAGTGCAAGAGGAATTCGAATGGGCGCAAGGCATGCCGACCAATGCGCTGCTGGTGTCCGGCCCGTCGAAAACCGCCGATATTGAACAGGTGCTGGCGTATGGCGCGCATGGCCCGAAAGATCTGGTCGTGCTGATTCTGGAGGATCAATGAGTCTTCCTGCTGCTTTCCTGCGTGATGCCGAGCAACTGATTCCAGCAGACCGGCGTTTCGACGATCCGCTGTCGACTCTGGCCTTCGGCACCGACGCCAGTTTCTATCGACTGATTCCGAAACTGGTGATCCGCGTCGAGTCTGAAGACGAAGTGGTGGCGCTGCTGCAACTGGCCCAGCGCGACAAGGTGCCGGTGACCTTCCGCGCTGCCGGCACCAGCCTGTCCGGGCAGGCGATCAGCGACTCGGTGCTGATCGTGCTTGGGGATAACTGGAATGCCCGCGAGATTCGCGGCCAAGGCACGCAAATCCGCCTGCAACCGGGCGTGATCGGCGCGCAGGCCAACGCCTGGCTGGCACCGTTCGGGCGCAAGATCGGCCCGGACCCGGCGTCGATCAATGCCTGCAAGATCGGCGGCATCGTCGCCAACAACGCCAGCGGCATGTGCTGCGGCACCGCGCAAAACACCTATCACACGCTGGCCGGGATTCGCTTGGTGCTCGCCGACGGCACGCGCCTCGACAGCGAAGACCCTGCCAGCGTCGCGGCATTTCGCTCAAGCCACGGCGACCTGCTCGAACGCTTGGCGACTTTAGGTCGCGAGACCCGCGCCAACGCCGAGCTGGCCGCGAGAATTCGCCACAAATACCGTCTGAAAAATACCACCGGCCTGTCGCTCAACGCCCTGGTGGATTTCGACGAGCCTGTGGATATCCTGAGCCACCTGCTGGTCGGCTCCGAAGGCACGCTCGGCTTCATCAGCGCGGTGACTTACGACACCGTCATCGATCACCCGAACAAGGCCTCGGCGCTGATCGTGTTCCCCGATGTCGAGACCTGCTGCAACGCGGTCACCGTGCTGAAAAGCCAACCGGTGTCAGCGGTGGAGTTGCTTGACCGACGCAGTCTGCGCTCGGTGCAGGACAAAAAAGGCATGCCCGCTTTCGTACAGCTGCTGTCGGAAAATGCCTGCGCGCTGCTCATCGAATCCCGCGCGGCGTCATCGACATTGCTGCAGGAACAACTGGCGCAAATCATGGCGTCCCTGCGCGATTTCCCCGTTGAGAAGCAGGTCGACTTCACTGAAGACCCGGTGGAAAACGCCCGCCTCTGGGCCATCCGCAAAGACACCTTCCCCGCCGTCGGCGCCGTGCGCAAAACCGGCACCACAGTGATCATCGAAGACGTGACCTTCCCGGTCGAACAACTGGCCATCGGCGTCAATCGCCTGATCGAGCTGTTCGACAAACATGCCTACGACGAAGCGATCCTTTTCGGACACGCACTGGAAGGCAATCTGCACTTCGTCTTCACCCAAGGCTTCAACAGCCCGGCAGAAATCGCACGCTACCAAGCGTTCATGGACGATGTCGCGCAACTGGTCGCCGTGGAGTTCGGCGGCTCGCTGAAGGCCGAACACGGTACCGGCCGCAACATGGCGCCGTTCGTGGAACTGGAATGGGGCAGCGACGCCTATCAACTGATGTGGCAGCTTAAACGCCTGCTCGACCCCAACGGCATTCTCAATCCGGACGTGGTGCTCAGCGAAGATCCGCAGATCCATCTCAAGCACCTGAAACCGCTGCCGGCCGCTGACGAGATTGTGGATAAGTGCATCGAGTGCGGTTTTTGCGAACCGGTCTGCCCATCGAAAGGCCTGACCTTGAGCCCGCGCCAGCGCATCGTCATCTGGCGCGATATCCAGGCGAAAAAACGCGCCGGCGTCGACACCACCGAACTGGAAAAAGCCTACGACTATCAAGGCATCGACACCTGCGCCGCGACCGGTCTGTGCGCGCAACGCTGTCCTGTAGGCATCAACACCGGCGAACTGGTGAAAAAACTCCGTGGCCGACACGCCACGCATCAGAAAACCGCTGACTGGATCGAAGGAAATTTCGCCAAAACCCTGCAAGGCGCACGCTTCACCCTGCATGTCGCCAACGGCGCGCGGATGATGCTCGGCGCACCGCGTCTGGCAAAGTTGTCGGCGACGCTGACGCGCTTGTCCAAAGGCCAGGTACCGTTGTGGACCAACGCCATGCCCCAACCGGAAAAAGCCATTCGCTTCAGCCCGAGCGTGGCCGACGAGCGCCCGCGCGTGGTTTATCTGGCGGCGTGCGTCTCGCGGGTCATGGGCCCGGCGGCGGGCGACAAAGAACAGATGTCGCTGTACGACAAAACCCGTGGCCTGCTGGAAAAGGCCGGTTACCAGGTCGTCTTTCCCGACAACCAGGACAACCTCTGCTGCGGTCAGCCGTTCGCCTCCAAAGGCTACGCCGAACAGGCCGAACACAAACGCCAAGAGCTGATCAGCGCCCTGCTCCACGCCAGTCGCGGCGGCCTCGACCCGATCTATTGCGACACCAGCCCGTGTACGTTGCGACTGGTGCAGGACATCGGCGAAACACGATTGGATCTGTACGATCCGGTGCGCTTCATCCGTACGCATCTGCTGGATCGTCTGGACTTCACACCCCAGGAAGCGCCGATTGCCGTCCACGTGACCTGCAGCACTCAGCACTTGGGCGAAAGCCAGGCGCTGATCGATCTGGCGCGCAAATGCAGCAACACCGTGGTGATTCCCGAAGGCATACATTGCTGCGGATTTGCCGGCGACAAAGGCTTCACCACACCGGAGCTGAACAGCCATTCGCTGCGTACGCTCAAGGACGCCGTGCAGCACTGCAGCGAGGGCATTTCCACCAGCCGCACGTGCGAAATCGGCCTGACCCAGCACGGTGGCATCGACTACCACGGGCTGGTTTATCTGGTGGATCGGGTGACACAGGCCAAAGTCTGCTGAACAAAAATCAGAACCCTTGAGCGAGGCGGTAGTCCACTGCACATGCCCCGGACCATTCGGGGCCTGTTCAACGGTCAGCGAAGTCTGAACCCTCAGTTCAAGGATATACACATGAACCGCTCTGTAATGTTAGGTCTGTTTGTCACTGCCTCGATGATGGCGTCCACTTCGTTCGCCGCTGAAAAACCCGCCGATTTGTGCGATGCCAATCTGCAGAGAATCGATAGCGCCAAGACTCAATACCAGACGTCACCGGATCTGAATGCGCGCGTCTCGGCCAGTGTCAGCAAAGCCCGCGCCCTGAAAGCACAAGGCAAGATTGACGACTGCCTCGCTGAAACCCAGCAAACTCTGCTGGACATTCAAAACGCTACCGGTGACACCAAAAAATGATTCATGCGCCGACCTTTTACAGGTCGGCTGCATCGACACCTGGTCGACCGGTCTGGCCATTTGACATTCGTTGCAAATAAAACCGAATTCCTGCGCAGCGAAGCGGTCAACCAGACAGGTCCTATACTGACCTCGCTTGTCTTGACCTCGGCATCGCGGCCAGACCGTCCGGCAGCACCGAGCCCCCATCGTTCAAGGAGATACCCATGAAGCATTCTGCAATTGCTGGATTGTTTATCACTGGTGCACTTCTGGCCTCGCCGGTGTTCGCGGCCGACAAAGACCTTTGTGCCGGGAATCTTCAAAGCATCAAAGACTTCGTCACCAGCCAGCCGTCCCTTCCTGAAAGCTCCATGAATAACATCAAGGAAGCACAGGAAAAAGCCACTGCGGCTCAGGCGTCCGGCAACGACAAGGAATGCATCGAGGTTACCAACGGCATCATCAGCAAGATGCAGATCCGTAACCCGACGCGTAACTGATGTCGTGCGGGCCAACCTTCGGGTTGGCCTGCCCAGCGTTTTGACGTACACTGTGCACGCTTGTTGCCCGAACAGATTCACCGGGCAATGAGTTCGGGGCCGTTTAGGATTCGACGCCGGTTGCGAAACTCTAGGTGCATGCCGACTTGGTAACAGAAGTCGTAAATCCACTGTTGCAACTACTTATAGTTGCCAATGACGACCAATACGGTGTTGCTCTCGCTGCTTAATTGCAGCTGACAATGCTCCTGGTACCTTCGGGTCCAGCAATCATCAGGGGATGTCTGTAAACCCGAAATGATTGTCATATAGAACAGAATCGCCGTGCAGTACGTTGTGGACGAAGCGGCTAAAACTTACACAACTCGCCCAAAGCACCCTGCCCGTCGGGTCGCTGAGGGTTAACTTAATAGACACGGCTACGCATGTAGTACCGACAGCGGAGTACTGGCGGACGGGGGTTCAAATCCCCCCGGCTCCACCACTTCAACATCTAAAGACGTCCACGGACGTCTTTTTTTGTGCCTGAAATCCAGTAAATACGGGGGTTTCAGGGCTATTGGGCTCCACAGCGCTTCATGCAGATCCATTTTGAAATGTATTCCAAGGCGTATTCCAAGCCCCTGACTGGTAAATTTTGGAATACACAAACAGCGTTGGAGTACCCATGGGAGCCCGAGCAACACGCCTTTCAGACCTTAAAATCAAAGCCGCCAAGCCCATCGACAAAGCCCGCCCAGTGCGGGCTTTGTCGTATCTGAGTCTTGTCGAATGAGCACCGATTTTCCTTCCCATTCTCAGGCCTTCCGGTGGCTGGGAATGTTCGAAGCGTACTAAAAGTACGCTGGGGGCTGCGGCACTACTTCAGCTCACTCTCCGATTAAACGAAACCAGTTTGGCTGTAAGACGAATGCGCTTGTGTGATAGCAAAACCACAGCCATCCCCTTACCATTCCGCGGCTGGCTGGAAGCCTCGCAGAGAAAACCGGTTCGCATGTGGAAACTCAACCTGCACAAGGAAGGCAATAAAGCATGAGCTTCATCGAAACAATCCAATCCAAGGAAGTCGATATCTACATATCGGCGTTCTTCACCATCCTCGGCCTGATTCTGGGAGCCATTCTGGATCGGGTACTGAAAGGCGATTCTCCACAATCCGCCAATCAGTCGGGCCTCTCTTTAAACCTGACCTTCAACACGGTGGTCAATCCACCGCCGGGCGTGAACGCCACCAACACCAGCCAGGACATGACTCCAGTCATCTGCATGATGATGCTGATCGCCGGGCTGATTTATGTTTTTTTCCGGGCCGAAATACTGAATCTGCTTTCCTGGATCACGCTATTCACCATTTCCCTGTGGGCTGGCGGAACCTTGCATAGCCTTTATCGGGGCTTCTTCGCGGGCAGCAAGTGGGTGGTTTCGCTGATTTTTTCCATGGCCTTCTGCGTGGCAGCCACCTACCTCACTGATGAAGCTTTTATGCCCACCCTGGCGCCGCAAAACTTTCAGTACAGCCAGCAGGTCATCAATGAGCAGGGCCTGACGGGAATAAAAAAATATTTCGTCTTGCTGGACATGTACTGGTTCTTGCTACACCTGATAGGCGTACTGCTGTTTATCTATACCAGCCTTCGGATGATGCTTTTTTCAACCTACTTCATCGTTGCGGGCGCACATGCCAATAACAACGGCACTCACGAACCATGGCTTTCCAGAAAAACCCGCAAGTACGCCATTCTGCGCAAAAACATCATCTTCATGCCTATCCTGCTGGTTCTCGCGTATCTGCTTACCTCGGGTCTTGCTTTCGACTGGTTCATCCACACCATGCCAAATCAGGTCAATGCGTTGATGAATACGGTGCTGTATGGGCGCTGATATTTTCATCGTGCGCTGAGGATCGACTGGCGGGACACCAACCCTGTTGGCAGAAGCGACATGAATTTTTCTTCACTGCGCCCAACCGGGACAGCCTGTAAAGTCCATTCGCTCATTCAAGAAACTACGGTTCGCCCGCGCTCCTAGCGGGCTTTTTTTCGCCTCGGCTTCTCCATATCTTGCCGCTCCCCACCATATGCGCGACTCTGCCAGCAGATCCCTCGCCAAGGAGCGCTCGATGCCGCTGTTATCCCTGCCCTGCCCGCGCCTCACGCTGGCGATCCTCTCCCCCGATCAGGCCGAGCTCGAAAGCGCTTTCTACCTACGCAACCAGCGTCACCTCGCCCGCTGGTCGCCCATCCGCACCACCGACTATTTCTCCACCGCCAACATCCGCCGTCGCCTCGAGATCCAGGCCAGCGCTTTCGAAGCCGGGTTAGCGATGCATTTCGCGCTGCTGTCGCCGGACGGTCAGCAGATGATCGGCGCGTGCAATTTCAGCGGAATCATTCGCGGGGCGTTTCAGGCGTGTTATCTGGGTTATCACATCGATGAGGCGCATCAGGGGCAGGGTTTGATGCAGGAGGGGCTGGAGGCGGGGATTGGTTATATGTTCGATGTGCAGAATCTGCATCGGATCATGGCCAATTACATTCCCGGCAACGAGCGCAGTGCGCGGTTGCTTGAGCGCTTGGGTTTTGAGCGTGAGGGCTATGCGAAGGCGTATCTGAACATTGCCGGGCGTTGGCAGGATCATGTGCTGACGGCGCTGGTCAATCCGGGGTTCGAGGCGCCGGATCAGCGATGGTCGCGGCGCCTCGGTTGAGTGCACGAAATCTGTCAGACAAAAATCCTTTCAGCTCTCGGGTTTGCGGCCGATACAGACCTGCTAACACCCCTGCTGGCTCAAAAGAACAACAATCTTCCAGCTTAACTGACGACCAAGAAACCCAACGTTTCTGGAGGATTTGCATGAATAGCTGGTTCGGTAACATCAGCGTGAACATGAAACTCGGCCTGGGCTTCGGCCTGGTGCTGGCCCTGACCTGCATTCTGGCGCTGACCGGCTGGACCAGCCTCGGCGGCCTGATCGACCGCAGCAACTGGATGAGCGACATTACCCAGCTCAACGCTGGCCTGACCAAATTGCGCGTGGTGCGCCTGCAATACATGCTGACCAATGGCGACGAAACCGCCGCGCAGAATGTGCAGACCACCCTGGAAAGCTTCGCCGCACAGCAACAGGCGTTGATCAGCAAATTCAAGAGTCCGGAGAACGTCAAGCTGCTCAAGCAGCAGGCCGCGACCATCGCTGAATACCAGACCTCGCTGAACAAAATGCGTAACGCCTATCGCACCGGCAACAGCGCGCGCGACACCATGAGCGCCAACGCCCAGAGCGCGTACAACCTGATCGAATCGATCAGCCAGCGCGTGCAGCAGATGGAGTTGAGCGATCAGCGTTTCGAGCAGTTCCAGGCTGTTACTGCGGCGAAGGAAGCGTTCATCCTCGCGCGTTATGAAGTGCGTGGTTACACCGCAACCAGCAATGCCGAAACCGAGCAGAAAGCCGTCGGCCAGATCGACGCGGCCATCGCCAGCCTCAAACCACTGAATGCGCAATTCGCCGCGACTCAGCAGGATGCCCTGCGCCAATTGGAAACCGCGCTGACCAGCTATCGCAGCGCGTTGATGGCGTACAAGAACGCCAACACCGAGGCCGTGCAGGCGCGTAAGGAAATGACCGATCAGGGCACCACCATCGTCGCCTTGAGCGAGCAGCTCTACCAGATCCAGCTTGATCGCCGTGATGCTGAAAGCGCCCAGGCGCGCACCTTCCAGTTGATCAGCACGTTGCTGGCGCTGCTGGTTGGCGTGATTGCAGCAGTGATCATCACCCGTCAGATCACCCGTCCGTTGCAGGAAACCCTGGCCGTGGTCGAGCGCATCGCCAGCGGCGACCTGACCCAGAACGTCACCGTCACCCGTCGCGACGAACTCGGCGTATTGCAGCAAGGCATCGCGCGCATGGGCGTGACCCTGCGTGATTTGATCAGTGGCATCCGCGACGGCGTCACTCAGATTGCCAGCGCCGCCGAAGAACTCTCGGCCGTGACCGAGCAGACCAGTGCCGGTGTGAACAGCCAGAAAGTCGAGACCGATCAGGTCGCCACTGCCATGCACGAAATGACTGCCACCGTGCAGGAAGTTGCGCGCAATGCTGAGGAAGCGTCGCAAGCCGCCGCCGCGGCGGATGGCGAAGCCCGTGAAGGCGACAAGGTGGTGAATGAGGCCATCGCACAGATCGAGCGTCTGGCCAGCGAAGTGGTGCGTTCGACCGAAGCGATGAGCGTACTGCAACAGGAAAGCGACAAGATCGGCAGCGTCATGGACGTGATCAAGGCTGTCGCCGAACAGACCAACCTGCTCGCACTCAACGCCGCGATTGAAGCAGCGCGTGCCGGTGAAGCCGGGCGTGGGTTTGCCGTGGTCGCCGATGAGGTGCGCGGTTTGGCTCAGCGTACGCAGAAATCCACCGAGGAAATCGAAGGTCTGGTCGCTGGTCTGCAGAACGGCACCCAGCAGGTTTCGGCGGTGATGAACAACAGCCGCGCGCTGACCGACAGCAGCGTCGCCCTGACGCGCAAGGCCGGCGCCTCGCTGGAAAACATCACCCGCACGGTGTCGAACATCCAGTCGATGAACCAGCAGATCGCCGCCGCTGCCGAACAGCAAAGCGCCGTGGCCGAAGAGATCAGCCGCAGCATCATCAACGTGCGCGACGTGTCCGAGCAGACCGCAGCGGCGAGTGATGAGACGGCAGCGTCGAGTGTTGAGCTTGCGCGGTTGGGTGGTCAGTTGCAGCAGATGGTCAGCCACTTCCGCGTTTGACGTTAGTCTTGCGCTGAAGCTGAAATCGAATCGCGGGCAAGCCCGCTCCCACAGGTTTTCGTGGTAGAGCACTGTTGATGTGCTCACCTCGATAACTGTGGGAGCGGGCTTGCCCGCGATGGCGGTGGGTCAGTCAAATCCATGTTGCCTGACACTGCGCATTCGCGAGCAAGCTCGCTCCCACATTTGGATTTGTGTGACTCACCGGATTTTGAGCTCACCGAAAATCCCTGTGGGAGCGGGCTTGCCCGCTATGGCGGTGGGTCAATCAAATCAAAGTTGCCTGACACTGCGCCTTCGCGAGCAGGCTCGCTCCCACATTTGGATTTGTGTGACTCACCGGATTTTGAGCACACCGCAATACCCCTGTGGGAGCGGGCTTGCCCGCGATGGCGGTGGGTCAATCAAATCCATGTTGCCTGACACTCCGCATTCGCGAGCAAGCTCGCTCCTCACATTTGGATTTGTGTGACTCACCGGATTTTGAGCGCACAGCAAAATCCCTGTGGGAGCGAGCCTGCTCGCGAAAGCGGTGGGTCAGGCGAATCATCATTGACTGACACTCCACATTTGCGAGCAGGCTCGCTCCCACAGGGGTCTAGGGTGTCAGGACTATTCGGGATACCCGGTGATTTTGCGGATGCTTTGGTACAGAGGTTTGAGCTGCCGGTACATGCGCAAATACACCTCTTTATACAACTGCTCATAAACCTTCTGCGCCTCAGGCTGCGGTGTGAAAACCGCTCCAACCCGAGTCATCGCCGCAATGGCCGATGGAAAATCCCGATGCAATCCCAACCCCACCGCACAGCAAATCGCCGCCCCCAACCCGGACGCTTCATACACATGCGGGCGCTCTGCCGGCAGGCCGAAGATGTTGGCGGTCAGTTGCATGGCGGCGTCGCTTTGCGAGCCGCCGCCGGCGACGCGAAGGCGCTGGATCGAGACCTTTGAGCGCCGTTCGATGTTCTCCATGCCCTGGCGCAGCGCGTAGGCCAGGCCTTCGAGAATGGCCCGGTAGATGTGCGCGCGGGTGTGTACGTCGCCGAAGCCGATCATCGCGCCTTTGGCTTCCACGCCCGGTTCGCGGATGCCCGGTGACCAGTAGGGTTGCAGCATCAAACCCATCGAGCCCGGCGGCACCGCGTTGACCAGCGCGTCGAACAGTTGCTCCGGCTCGATGCCTTGCGCTTTCGCCTGCTGCATCTCGCGCAGGCCGAATTGGTTCTTGAACCAGCTGACCATCCAGTAGCCGCGATAGATCATCACTTCGCAGTTGTACTGATCGGGCACGGCCGAGGGGTACGGCGGGATCAGCGGGACGATTTCCAGGTAGCGCGAGCGGGTGCTGGTGATGGTCGCGGTGGTGCCGTAGGACAGGCACACGGTGCGCGCGTCGACCACGCCGGAGCCGATCACTTCGCAGGCCTTGTCGGCGCCTGCGGCAATCAACGGCAGGCCCTCGGGGATGCCGGTGTGCCGAGCGGCTTCGGCGCTGATGTAGCCGAGGGTTTCGCCGGGTTTGTGCAGGGTCGGCAACTGCTCCGGGCGCACCGCCAGTGCCTGCCATTTCCAGTCGTGCAGCGCCGCCCATTTCAGGCGTTTGAAGTCGAAGGGCAGATAGCCGACGCAGCAGCCGACCGAATCGACGAAGCGTCCACACAGGCGATGAGTCAGAAAGCCCGAGAGCAGCAGAAACTTGTCGGTCGCCGCCCACACCTCGGGTTGATGCCGGGCGATCCAGTTGGCCTCGGCCTGGGCGCGGAAATAATCCACCGTCGCTTGGGCGCCGACCAGTTTGAACAGCCAGCCCCACGGCCCTTTGATGCCGCCCTCGACCTCAGCCTGACGTTGATCGAGCCAGACAATTGCCGGGCGCAGCGGTTTGCCGCTGGCATCGACATTGATCACGGTGCCGCGCTGAGTGGTCAGGGACACGCCGGCAATCTGCGCACGGTCGATGCCGGTCTGCTGCCAGAGTTGCTGACAGGCCTCGCCGAGTTTCGCCCAGTAATACTCCGGGTCCTGCTCGGCCCAACCGGGTTGCATCGAGTAGTACGCCTGCAGATCGACTTTGCCTTTACCGAGCAGATTGCCCTGCAGATCGAAGAGCAACGCGCGCACGCTCTGGGTGCCGTTGTCGATCGCCAACAGGTATTTTTTCTGCGTCATGGCGTGATCTCCGGCAAGCCGTGATCGCGCAGCCACAACAATCGATAACGCTCAATTTCCGCTAGCCAGCGCTCATTGTCCCAGGCCAATCGTGGCTGGCAGAGCGTGCGAATCGCAGGCAGATAGTCCTCGCCACCGCGCGGCAGCAACAGGCCCAAACGGGTGCGGCGCAGCAGCAAATCATCCAAATGCAGAATCATTTCCGCCTCGCAAGCGAACGCCAGTTCGGCCCACAACGTATCGCTGGCGCCAACCGTTTCCAGACCGAGTTCGCCGAGCAATTGCGCCAGCCTCGGCAGGTCTCGACCGTGACGCCCGGCCAAGCGTCGCCATTGACTGGCGCTCAGTCCCGCAATCGTCAGCGGCGGCACAGCGGCGAACACCGGCGCGCCGTCATCGACAAAAGAACGCCCGAGCATCGCCGCACACGTCTTGAGCACTTCGATCGCTTGCGGGCGAAATGTGGTCAGTTTGCCGCCGGCCAAAGTCACGCAACCCGGTTCCTGCCACAGCACATGTTCGCGGGTTTCGTTGGACGGTTTGCCCTGCTGCGCACCCGTCGCGCTGCCGACCACCGGACGCACGCCTGACCAGGTCGACAGCACGTCGTCGACGCCCACTTCGGCGCCGGGAAATTGCTGCTGGCACGCGGCGAGCAGATAGTCGAGTTCGTCGCTGGAAATGCGCGCGCTGTGGTCGAGGTCTTCGCGGTGATCGAGGTCCGTGGTGCCGACCACCGTCGCGCCTTCCCACGGAAACACGAACACCGGGCGCCGGTCGCGCTGATGCAGAAAAGTGAACGCCTGCGCCACTGGCAGACGCCAGCCCGGCAGCAACAGATGACTGCCGCGCAACGGTCGCAATTGCTTCGCAGCGTCAGCGGGACGGAGGCGCTCAGCCCACGCGCCCGTGGCCACGGCCAACACAGCGGAGCGCAATTGCAACGTGGCGCCGCGCTCGCCATCTTCGATCTGAACCCCGCACACCCGCCCGCCTTCACGCAGCAGTTGCGTGACCCGCACACCACTGATAATCACCGCACCATCGGCCCGGGCCTCGCGCAGTACGCGCATCACCAGCCGCGCGTCATCGGTCAGGGCATCGACAAAACAGCTGCCGCCGAGCAGGCCGTTTTCCTTCACCCCCGGGGCGAGAAAACGCAGTTGCTGCGCGTCATGAAAAGCATGGTTGCGCCGCCCCGCCAGCGCGTCGTACACCGAGAGCAGGCCGCCCATGACGCGCGGCCCGGGAAAGCCGCCGCGATAGTGCGGCATCATGAAACTCATCGGCTCGACCAGCCCCGGCGCCTCGTCGAGCAGGCGCTGACGCTCGCGCACCGAATCGCGGGTCAGGCGCCACTGGCCCTTGGCGATGTACCGCAAACCGCCGTGGACCATTTTCGATGATCGGCTGGACGTACCCCAGGCAAAATCACGCTGTTCCAGCAGCAAACAGCGCCAGCCCCGGCGCGCGGCTTCGCGGACGATTCCGGCGCCGCTGATGCCGCCGCCGATCACGATCAGGTCCCAGGTTTCATCCGCTAGCGTCGGTAGCATCTGCTCGCGCCATTGCGCGTTCCATTCCGCTGTCATGGCCGCGACTCTGGCAATAACGTGCCGGGATTGAGGCGCCTTTCCGGGTCGAAATGTTCGCTCAACGCCTGCAACGTCTGCAGCGCCAGCGGGCCTTTTTCGCGCAGCAGATACGGCGCGTGATCCTTGCCGACACCGTGCTGATGGCTGATGGTGCCGTGGTTGTCGACGATGGTCTGGCTGGCCGCGTGTTTGAGCATCCGCCAGCGCGCCAGCGTCGCGGCATAGTCGGCTGCCGGGCGAAACACGTAAGTGGTGTAAATGCTCGAGCCTTCGCCGTAAACGTGCGAGAGATGAGTGAACACATGCACGCGCTCGCCCTCGGCGGCCAGAGCATCGCGCAGGCTGTTTTCGATCAGGCTGAGCAAGTGGTCGACGTTGCTCCAGTCGGTGGCCGTTTCGAGGGTGTCGACCACGTAACCGGCGTTCCATAGGTTCTCGCGCAGGTAGGGAAAACGGAAGCGGTTCTGCGCCCACTTCTTGCCCAGCAGGGTGCCGGTGAACACGCCGCCGAAGGCTTTCAGATGTTGGCGCGCGTGTTTCAGTGACAGTGAGTTTTGCTGGCGATTGCCGGTTACGCCGAAGGTCAGCAGGCATTTGCCGTCGCCAGCGCCGCGCAGCTTGAGGTACTTCTCCAGCCAGGCGATCTGTTGCGGATGGCCGGCCAGCGCCAGTTGTGTTTCGGTTTCCACCGCGTTGGACAGGCGCAGCATCGACAGCGGTACGCGCGCCTGCGCCAGTTGCCGGATTGCTTGCAGCGCCTGCGGCCAGTCGGGTAGGAACACACCGTAGAAACGTTCGTCCGCCGGCAACGCACTGACCCGCACCTTGACCTCGGAAATGATCCCGAAACGGCCCTCGCAACCGAGCACCATTTCACGCAGATCCGGGCCGGCCGCCGACGCGGGAAAGGTTGGAATCTGCAGAGGCCCGGCGAACGTTTCCAGGGTGCCGCCGGCAAACAACTGCTCGATCCGCCCGTAGCGCAACGACTGCTGGCCGCTGGAACGACTGGCCACCCAACCGCCCAGGGTCGACAGCTCCCACGACTGCGGAAAATGCCCCAGCGTGTAGCCGCGCGCACGCAACTGGCTTTCCACTTGCGGCCCGCTGGCGCCGGGGCCGAATGTCGCCAGCAGGCTTTGTTCGTCGAGGTCGGTCAGGCGATTCATCCGCGCCAGCGACACCGTCAGCACCGGGCGCGCGGAGTTCGGCGGATTGATGTGTCCGGCCACCGATGTGCCGCCGCCATAGGGAATCAGGCACAGATCCTGATCATGGGCGAGCGCCAGCAATTGGCGGATCTGCTCGGCGGTTTCGGGAAAGGCCACGGCATCGGGATATGTGCCCAATGCGCCTTCGCGCAACGCCAGCCAGTCCGGCAGGCTCTGGCCGCGCGCGTGCAGCAGGCGATCGTGAGCATCGACGCTGTACAAGCGATGCGGCACCAGGCGCGAGGTCGGCACTTGCGTCAACGCCGCTTCCAGGGTCGCATCAGGCAATGCGCGGCCAGCGCCCAAGCGTTCGTGGAGAAATGTCGCGCCCTGGGCCGGCAGTTCGACCACCGTGCCTGCCTCTCCCCAGCCGTTCCAGCGTCGCATGCGTGTGTCCTTTTTCTGCCGTTGGATCAAGCTTGCATACTAGTCAGCGCTGTAGATCTGTCACGGTCGCATCCGGCCAGATCCTGTAGCCAATGGCGCCAAACGTCCGGGCATTTACTTTCGCCGGGCAATCCACTTACCTTGCGCCATTCATTCGCTCACGCGCCGTCGATCAAAGGACCGCGACCATGCCATCGCTCGGCTTCACTTCCGTTCCGCCGCTGCTCAAATACCTGCGCCATGCCGAACAGTTGGGCATGGCCATCGAGCCTGCATTGGCGGCGGCCGGGTTGCAGGCGCAGCAGTTGAGCGACAACACCTTGCGCCTGCCGGGTGAGGTTCACGAGCGCTTGCTGGATTATTTCTGCGAGCACTCCGGCGATGGGTTGTTCGGGCTGCATGCGGCGAATTTCGTCCTGCCCAATTCGTGGAGCGTGCTCGGTTACATCACCATGAATTGCGCGACGCTGGGCGATGCGATGAGCCGGATCATGCCGTTCGAAAAACTCGTCGGCGACATGGGCGTCAGCCGCGCCGAGGTGCAGGGCGAGCATGTGCATCTGATCTGGACCTGCCGCTACCAGCGGCCACGGATTCGTCGGCATCTGGTGGAAAACGTGCTCGGTTCGTGGCTGCACTACGCGCGCTGGATCGCCGACACGCAGCTGTCGCCGGCCTGCGTATGGCTGGAGCATGCGCAGCCGGATGCGGTGACGCAGGCCGAGTACGAGGCGTTTTTTGGTTGCCCGGTGCGGTTCGATCAGGCGTATTCGGCGCTGGTGGTGCCGCTGGCGTATTTGCAGTTGCCGCTGCGCCAGGCCGATGCGCAATTGCTGCGAACCCTGGAAGAACACGCGATGGGTTTGCTGGCGACGCTGGAAGATGCGTCGCTGGCGCAGCAGGTGAAAAACATTCTGCGCGGTTTGCTCAAGGAGGGCCTGCCGCGCAAGGAGCAAGTGGCGGAGCAGCTCAGCGTCTCGGTGCGCACGTTGCAGCGGCAATTGCAGCAGGCGGGGACGTCGTATCAGCAGATTCTTGATGAGCTGCGTCAAGAGTTGGCGGAGCACTATTTGCTCAACAGCACGTTGCCGATTCAGGACATTGCGCAGTATCTGGGCTTCACCGAACCGCGCTCGTTTCATCGCACCTTCAAGAGCTGGCGCGGGATGCCGCCGGGGGAGTTTCGGTTGCGGAATCGGCGGTGATGCTGATGGCCTCTTCGCGAGCAGGCTCGCTCCCACAGTAGTTTTTCGGTTGCCTGCACTTTCGAGTTCATCGCAGATCCCCTTGTGGGAGCGAGCTTGCTCGCGAAGGCGTCATTCGCCACACCGATTAAACACGCCTTGGCACAACTGTTTAAAGCCGCCAGACATTCAGCGAAACCACCCACAATTCCTTGCGCCGCTGCCTACGCCTGCGCCAGAATCCGCCGGCTTGTGCGCCCCAGACCTCATCGCTACTGTGATTGCGTCACTGCCTATCAGTGATCGGGTTTAGTAGCCCGGAGTATTTGGGGTGCATCGTTCATCAGACAGTCAGGTCTCGCCTGAGCTTTATGGTGGCTGTGCGCAGGGCGCTCTCGGGCGCGCCGGTTTCCCAGATCCCCGGTCTACTAACCTGCGCACAGCTGCCTCCACTTTCTTTAGTAGGAAAGCGGTGGCCAGCCAAATGAGGATCTGGATATGTTCAAAGTAACCCCAAACCCGCCACCCACCGACGCGGCATCTCCCTACGAATCCGCCGACTCAAAGAAATTCCACGAAGCCGCCGACCGCGCCCTCGATCATTACCTCGGCCCGTCCAGCGCTGAATTCATGGCCCCGCCCTACAAGTCCAACACGCTGTACATGGCCAATCCCGACGCCGACAACGAATCGCTATTGGCCGACGCCTGCGAAACGTTGGGGTCGGCGACGGTGATGCTCAACGATCAGGCGGGGCTGGTGAACGGTTCGCAGCGCAAGACGTTGCAGGGCATTGCGCAGATTGTGATGGTTGCGGAGATGGCGGTGAACCGGGTGCTGGATCGGTTGGTGCCGACTGATTGAGGGTTTTTGAGGAATTTGGTGTGGGCTGGTTTTGTGGGGTGTCAGGGTTTGCCCTCACCCCAGCCCTCTCCCAGAGGGAGAGGGGGCCGACCCAGCTGTCTTGCGCTGTCCGTCGACCTGAAAGACCGAGTCGATTATGGATTCGACGCCATGCATTCAATTCGATTATGGATTCAGCACAGCACATTCAGGTCGGCGTAACTCCCGAGCATCCCGCAATCGGTCCCCTCTCCCCCCGGGAGAGGGCTAGGGTGAGGGGCTTTTGATCTTGGGCGCCAAGCTCAAAGACTGATCGCATTGGTAAACACCAACCGGTTACCAAACGGATCGGCAATCGTCATGTCCTGACTGCCCCACGGCATCGCCTGAATCTGCGGATGCGAGAACTTGTAATCCTTGGCCATCAGTTGCTGCTGAAACGCCTCCAGCTCATCGGTCTCGATACGCAGCGCCGAACCCGGGCACGCATCGCCGTGATGCTCGGACAGATGCAGCACACACTCGCCCCGTGACACCTGCAGATACAGCGGAAAATTCGCTTCGAAGCGGTGCTGCCAGTCGATCTTGAAACCGAGAAAATCGACGTAGAACTCGACAGCCTTGGCCTCATCGAAGATCCGCAGGATCGGGGTGGTTTTGCCGAAGCTCATGGGGTGCTCCCTGACTGATTGGCCCCACAGTGTAGACGGGGAGGATGTCAGCAAATCGGCTTGTGGATGGCTTTCTTTAATCTCATAGTGCCATCACCTTGGAAAATCAAAAGATCGCAGCCTTCGGCAGCTCCTACACTGGAATGCGATCTCTGTAGGAGCTGCCGAAGGCTGCGATCTTTTGGCGTCATTCGAATCAACGAAACCCTTCGCGCAAATCACCTTCGCGCGCAAGAAACCGCCCTGCCCTCGCCCCACTCGCCTGCCCGTCGCGATAACTCAACACGCCGTTGACCCAAACCCCGTGAATCCCCTGCGCCGCCCGCTGCGGATCGTTGAAATCGGCCACATCACGCACGGTCGCCGGATCGAACAACACCAGATCCGCCCAATGTCCTTCACGAATCTCGCCCCTTTCCTGCAAGCCAAAACGCGCCGCCGACAGGCCGGTCATCTTGTGCACGGCGGTGTGCAGCGGAAACAACCCGATGTCGCGACTGAAATGGCCCAGCACCCGTGGGAAAGCGCCCCACAGGCGCGGATGCGGGAACGGGTCTTCGGGCAGTCCGTCAGAACCGACCATCGAAAGCGGATGGGCGAGGATTCTTCTGACATCGGCCTCGTCCATGCCGTAGTACACCGCGCCCGCCGGTTGCAGACGTTTCGCGGCTTCTTCCAGCGACAGTTTCCATTCGCCAGCAATGTCGACCAGGTCGCGCCCGCTGACTTCCGGGTGCGGCGTCGACCAGGTAATAGTGATGCGGTGGGCGTCGGTGACCTGCTTCAAATCCAGGGTCGAGGAACTCGCCGCGTACGGGTAGCAATCGCAGCCGACCGGATGGGTTTTCGCTGCCTCTTCCAGCGCTGCGAGCAATTGCGGACTGCGTCCCCAGTTACCGACGCCAGCGCATTTGAGGTGGGAAATGATCACCGGCGATTGCGCGTGTCGGCCGATCTGAAATGCTTCGTCCATCGCCTCCAAGACCGGGGCGAATTCGCTGCGCAGATGGGTGGTGTACACCGCGCCGAACGCCGTCAGTTCTTCGGTCAGTTGCATGACTTCATCGGTCGAGGCGTTGAAGGCGCTGGCGTAGGCCAGGCCTGTGGATAAACCCAATGCGCCAGCCTTGAGACTGTCGCGCAACTGCTCGCGCATGGCGGTGATTTCGTCGGGGGTCGCGGTGCGGAACAAGTCGTCGAGGTGATTGCTGCGCAGCGCCGTGTGGCCAACCAGCGCGGCGACATTCAGCGTGGGGTTGGCCGCTTCGACGGCGGCGCGGTAGTCGCTGAAACGCGGGTAAACGAACGCCGCTGCGCTGCCGAGCAGGTTCATCGGGTCCGGCGGATTGCCCTTCAAAGTGACCGGCGAAGCGCTGATGCCGCAGTTGCCGACAATCACCGTGGCCACGCCCTGGCTGAGCTTGGGCAGCATCTCGGGTTGGCGGATGACCACGGTGTCGTCATGGGTGTGCACGTCGATGAAACCCGGCGCCAGCACCCGGCCGGCGGCGTCGATTTCTTCGCTGGCGCGGGCGTCAGGCAGATCGCCGATGCGCTCGATGCGGCCATTGAGAATTGCCACGTCGGCCTTATAGCCGGGCGTGTTGCTGCCGTCGATGACCAGCGCGTTGCGGATCAGGGTGTCGTACTGCATGTCAGTCTCCCAGCGGCAGGTGATCGTCGCCGCCGCGGTATTCGTCGAGGGCGAGTTTGATTCGCCGCAGACGTTCTTGATTGTCTTCAGGGCTGGCCAGCGCCAGCTCGGTGGCGAGTACGTCGATGGCCAGCAGCATGCCGTAGCGCGCCGCCGTCGGTTTGTAGATGAACGAGGTTTCCGCGCCTTGCAGCGGCAGGACGACGTCGGCCAGTTCGGCCAGCGGTGAATCGCCGCGAGTGATGGCGAGGATGCGCGCGCCGTAATTGCGCGCCAGCTCCACGGTTTCCAAAAGCTCCGGGGTGATGCCGGTCAGCGAGCAGGCGATCAGCACTTGCTCGGCGTTCAGACTGGCGGCGGTGACGCGCATCATCACCGCGTCATGACACACCGCAATCGAGTAACCGAGGCGCACCAGGCGCACCTGCAATTCATCGCTGCACAGGGTCGAGCAACCGCCCATGCCGAACGCGTGAATCATCCGCGCCTGACCGAGTAATTTCACTGCGTCGGCGAAGCGCGATTCGTCGAAACCGGCCAGATGCTGGCGCAGCGTGGTTTCGATGTCGCCAACGATCTGCCCGTAAAACGCCGACTGCTCAGGCGTGCCCGCCGGGTCGAGAAAACGGCTGCCAACGCCGCTGGCCTGGGCCAGTTGCAGGCGCAGATCACGCAGGTCACGGCAGCCGACCGTGCGGGCAAAGCGCGACAGCGTGGCGGTGCTGACCTCGGCGCGTTGTGCGAGGTCTTCGAGGCTGGCGCTGGCGGCAAACCCGACATCGTCGAGCATCAACCGCGCAATGCGTCCCTCGCCGGCGCTGAAGGAATCCTGGCGGGCGCGGATCTGGTAGAGGATGTCCATGGGCGGCGGGCTCCGGTTACAGCAGGTAGGAAAGGCCGACGGTCAGCGCGAAAGCGACCAGCGAAATCAGCGTCTCGAGCACGGTCCAGGTCTTGAACGTCTGCGCGAGCGTCATGTTGAAGTATTCCTTGATCAACCAGAAGCCGCCGTCGTTGACGTGGGAAAAGATAACCGAGCCCGCGCCGGTCGCCAGCACCAAAAGCTCAGGGTGTGGATAACCCAGACCGATGGCCACCGGCGCGACAACGCCTGATGCGGTGGTCATCGCCACGGTGGCCGAGCCAGTGGCAACGCGCATCAGCGCAGCGAACAACCAGCCCATGATCAGCGGCGACAGGTGAAATTCGTGAGCGAGGCCGACGATCTGATCGGTGACGCCGGCATCCACCAGAATCCGGTTCAAGCCGCCACCCGCGCCGACCAGCAAGGTGATGCTGGCGGTGGGCGCGAGGCATTCGTTGGTGAACTTGAGGATCGATTCGCGGTTGAAACCCTGAGCAATGCCCAGCGTCCAGAAGCTCAGCAAAGTCGCCAGCAACAGCGCGATCACCGAATTGCCGATGAACAGCAGGAACTGGTTGAACGCGCTGCCGGGGGTGGAAATCAGGTTAGCCCAGCCGCCGATCAACATCAGCACCACCGGCAGCAGAATGGTCGCCATGGTAATGCCGAAACCCGGCAGTTTGTCGCGCGGTTCGCGGTCGAGAAATTGCTTTTCCAGCGGATTGTCCGTCGGCAATTGAATGCGCGGCACGATGAATTTCGCGTACAGCGGGCCGGCGATGATTGCGGTCGGAATGCCGATCGCGATCGCGTACAACAAGGTCTGCCCGACCGACGCCTGATAGGCCTGCACCGCGAGCATCGCCGCCGGGTGCGGCGGCACCAGCGCATGCACCACCGAGAGGCCGGCCACCATCGGCAGCCCGACCATCAGAATCGACACGCCGACGCGGCGCGCCACGGTGAAAGCGATTGGCACCAGCAAGACGAAACCGACTTCAAAGAACAACGGCAAGCCGACCAGAAACGCAATGCAGACCATCGCCCAGTGCGCGTTCTTCTCACCGAATTTCTCGATCAGCGTGCGCGCCATCTGCTCGGCGCCGCCGGACTCGGCCATCATCTTGCCGAGCATCGTCCCCAACGCCACCACCAGCGCAATATGCCCCAGCGTCTTGCCGACGCCGGCCTCATACGCACCGACCACAGCCGACGGCGGCATCCCGGCCACCAGCGCCAGGCCCAGTGAAATCAGGGTGATGACAATGAACGGATTGAGCCGGTAACGGGCGATCAACACGATCAGCGCGATGATGGCCACAGCGGCGTAAACCAGCAGCCAATAGCCGAGGGAAGGCGTCATGCGGTACTCCTCGAAAGGGTCACGTTCGAATGGGTTGTGAAACTCATAAATCATTTCGAGATCGAGATTTCAAACCGCATGAAAGTAATTTTCGTGGAGAGACAAGAGGTGTCGCTGATAGGTATGGCGTGTCGTGATTAATGAAAATCGGAGTGTGAGATTTTCATGGCTGCCTGGCCACCACAAAGTCCCTGTGGGAGC
>NZ_RCOA01000004.1:105784-126807 GCF_004307585.1 Pseudomonas sp. Sample_20
CCTGTGGGAGCGAGCTTGCTCGCGAATGGCTTCACTCGGTGCGCGCTGAACTCACACCATTTCGTTACGAATCCATTCCACCACCGAGGTGCGCTTCGGTGTCCAGCCCAGCAGGTCGCGGGCGTGTTTGCCGCGTACGCGGCTGTTGGAGCCGAGGCCGTAGTTGGCCATTTCGTAGCCCCATTCGGCTTCGGCGTCAGGCAATGGCCAGTCTTGCGGTTTGCCCAGATCGAGGGCTTCGGCCATGGCGGTGGTCATGTCGATGAACGACGCTTCACCGCTTTCAACGAAGTAGAAAGTGCCCGGCACATTCCTGGTCAGCGCCAGCCGATACAAGGCGACGACGTCTTCGATGTGCACGTTGGACCAGATGTTCTGCCCTGTCCCGACGTGGCGAACGACGCCGCTTTTGCGCGCCTGCTTGAGCAGTCGCGGCAGTTGCACGCTGTCGCGGTTGACGCCCAGGCTGTGGCCGTAGATCAGGGTGTTGCAGATCACCGCCGAGTTCACGCCATCCTGCGCCGCCGCGAGCACGAGGTTGTCGATGGCCACGCGATCGGCCTTGTCGACAGTCGGCTCCGGCAGGTTGTCCTCATAGTAAATGTCATCGCTGGATTTGCCGCCGGAAGCGTCGCCGACAATGCTCGAACCGCTGGTGTGCAGAAAGACTTTGTTCGAGCCACGCAAAGCGTCGAGTAACGCTTCCACCGCACCGCGATGGTCGCTGCTGGCAGCGTTGATGACGGCATCGGCAGCGCGGGCCTGTTGCGCCAGCAATTGACTGTCATCGAGGGTGCCGATTACCGCGTTCATGCCCAGTGCTTTCAGCTCATCAGCCTGCTCCGCGCTGCGCACCAGGCCGGTGACGTTGTGCCCGGCCTGCACCAGGCCGGTGGCGATGGAACCGCCGATAAAACCGGCAGCGCCGGTGACGAATACGTTCATGGAGAAACTCCCTGCGTGAATAAGTGATGCAGCGAGTATCGGCCGATGAAACCCGGCGAAAAACCCGCCCTCGGCCAATTCACTCTTGCGCAGGGATCACGAATCAGCCTTTGAATTCGGCGCTGGCGTAGGCGGCGAGTTTGCCCTGGATAAAGTCGAGGAAACACTGAATGCGCAACGCCAGTTGCGAGTTGCGGTAGTACACGGCGTTGATCGGCTGGCGGTAGCCGCTGTTGAATTCGCCGAGCAGGACTTCCAGGCGCCCGGCACGGATGTCGTCGATGGTCATGAAGTGCGACAGGCAGGCAATGCCCTGCCCTTCCAGCGCCAAATGGCGCACGGTTTCGCCGCTGGAAGCGCTGATCGCCGGGCTGATCGGCCAGCGGTCGCCGTGCACATAGCGCAGCGGCCATTGGTTGAGGCCTTCGTTCTGGGTGAAGCCGAGCAACGTGTGTTCGCTCAAATCCGCCACTTGGCGTGGCGCGCCGTGTTTTTTCAAATAGGCGGGGCTGGCGACGATCATCAACGGACTGCAACCGAGCGAACGCGCATGCAGCGTCGAGTCGGCGAGGGTGCCGATGCGGATGGCGACGTCGGTGCTTTGTTCCAGCAGGTCAATGATCAGGTCGTTGCTGTTGAGTTCGAGCTGAATGTCCGGATAGAGCTGCCGGAATTCGTCGATGTAGGGAACGATGGCGTGGAGCATGAACGGCGAGGCGGCGTTGATGCGCAGGCGTCCGGACGGGGTTTGCTGGCGCGAGGACAGGCGTTCTTCGAGTTGATCCATCTGGTCGAGAATCAGCTTGGCCTGTTCGAAGAAATACTTGCCCTCCTCGGTCAGGTCCATGCGTCGCGTGGTGCGGTTGATCAGCGTGGTGTCGAGCTTGGCTTCGAGCTTCGACAGCGTGCGACTGACGGCCGACGGCGTCTGGCCGACCTGCTCGGCGGCGGCGGAAATCGAACCGCACTCGATCACGCAGACGAAAATCTGCAACTCATCGGATCTGGCTTTCACGGGTGTCCTCGCTGGAATCGCCGATCGCAGCCTGTAGCCATGCCCCCTGTAGAAGCTGCCGCAGGCTGCGATCTTTTGCTGTACCCGGATAGTAGCCCGAAACCCATCAAGCCTTGAGGCCAAACACCTCAGTCAGATGCTGCTCATAGCGCACCACATCATTCTCGATATTCGGACGCTTCATTACGTCGACGCAGAGGAAGGTCGGCAGTGCGGTCATGCCCAGAAATTCGTTAGCCTTGTGGAACGGGAAGTACACGGCGTCCACGCCTTTGGCTTCGAAGAAATCCGTCGGATCATCGAAGGCTTGCTGCGGCGCGTTCCAGGTCAGCGACAGCATGTATTGCTTGCCCTGAATCAAACCACCACTGCCGTACTTCTGCGAAGCATCGGAACGTGTGCGACCGTCGCTAGCGTAGAGGCTGCCGTGGCCTTCGGTGAAGACTTCGTCGAGGTACTTTTTCACCGTCCACGGCGCGCCCATCCACCAGCCCGGCATCTGATAAATGATCACGTCGGCCCAGAGGAACTTGGCCACTTCTTCGGCAACGTCGTAGCCCTCATCAATGAAGGTGGTCTTGACGTCGACACCGCCGCGATCGAGCACGCTCAGCGCGGTCTCGTGCAGGGTGGTGTTATAGCGGCCATCGGAGTGGGCGAATTTTTTACCGCCATTGAGCAACAGCACTTTCTTCATCGGAAAACCTCGGCGCAGCCTTCAAGGCTGGATTGAAACAGGAATTGGAATGGCGGCAGATTAACCATCGATCTCGCGCGGAAACAGCCACATCGACGCAAAATACATTTGATCAAAACGCACGAATCGATCGCCAATTGTTGCCGTAGCATTCAGCGCTTTCTGCATTCGAGGAAGTTGTGATGAGTGAACGCCAGGGTTTCATCCTGCACGCCAAGACCCGCCCGGAAAAAACCGCCGAATTCGAAGCGCTGTTCCGTGCTTACGTGGAGCCGAGCCGCGCCGAACCGGGCTGAATCGAGTACCACATGCTGCGCGACCAGCAGGATCCGACGCTGTTTATCTTCTACGAGATCTGGGCCAGCCAGGCGCATCTGGATGAGCACTCGGCATTGCCGCACATGAAAGCGTTTTTCGCCAGGCGCATGGACTATCTGGAGCGCGATTTCGATATCCGCCCGATCGACATGCTCAGCGAATCGTCGGCTAGCCGCTGATCAGCAAATGGGCGCCGAGCGCGCCCAGTCCGATAAAGAACACGCGCTTGAACAGCATCGCACTGATGCGCTGACGCAACCATTGGCCAAGCCACATGCCGAGCATGGCCGGGATCAGCGCCAGCAGCGAGGCGCTCAATTCGCCACCGCCGAGTGCGCCGTGCCAGAGCAGCCCCGCGGCCAGCGCCAGGGTCGAGACGGTGAAGGACAGACCGAGCGCCTGCACCAGCTCATCGCGGCTCAGCCCCAGCGCTTGCAGGTACGGCACCGCTGGAATCACGAAGACGCCGGTAGCGGAGGTGATGACGCCGGTGATCAGGCCACACAGCGGGCCGAGCCAGCGTTCATGTCGCGGGTTGACGTGCAAAGTCGGCAGAAACAGTCCGCTCAACGCATACAGCAGCAGCGCCGCGCCAAGTCCGCGCACCACCCAATGGCCGCCGGTCATGCCGATCCAGAGGGTGCCGATGCCGGTGCCGAGGAAGATCATCAGCAGCATCGGCCAGAGGCGTTTGATCAAGCTTTTCAGATGGCCACCGAAGGCCAGTTGCCAGAGGTTGGTCAAAGTCGCGGGGATTATCAACAAAGCAGCTGCCTGCGCCGGCGCCATAGCCAGACCTAGCAGACCCATCGCGACGGTGGGCAGGCCGAGGCCGATCACGCCTTTGACCGTGCCCGCAAGCAAGAAGGTGGCGATGACCAGTAGGGACAGGGTCAGGCCGAGGGTTTGGTAGAAGTCGGTTAGTGTGTGCATTGGGGTAATGTGCACTGATCCGGGCTGGGGGAAAATCTGCCATATACTGAGGCAGCCTCTTCCTTTGCAAGAGGCTGACATCGGCGTTGAGGCATCTGGCCTCTTCGCGAGCAGGCTCGCTCCCACACGGGATCTGCGCTGTAAATGAGTCCCTGTGGAAGCGAGCCTGCTCGCGAAAGGGCCAGCCCAGCCACCGCAAAACCACAGGCAAACCCATGCACTTCGACCTCACCGACCTGCGCCTCTACCTGCACATTCTCGACACCGGCAACATCACCGCCGGCGCCGCCCGCAGCCACTTGTCCCTCGCCGCCGCCAGTGCCCGAATCCGCGCGATGGAAGCCTCGCTGGGCGCTGAATTCCTCGAGCGCGGCCGCCGTGGCGTCACCCCGACGCCTGCCGGCAAAGCCCTCGCCCGCCATGCGCGCATCCTTTTGCAACAGGCCGAACGCATGCAGCAGGACCTTGCCGATTATGCGCAAGGCGTCAAAGGCGAGGTGCGGCTGTTGTGCAACACCACGGCGATTACCGAGTACCTCCCGGAAGTGCTCGCGGACTTTTTGCGCAGCCATCCCAACCTCGATATCGATCTACAGGAACTGCCCAGTGCGCGAATTACCCATACCTTGCGCGAAGGCGCAGCGGACTTGGGCATCGTCTCCGACGCGGTTGACACCAACGGCTTACAGACTCAAGCGTTTCGCGACGATCCACTGGTGCTGATTCTGCCGCTCGATCACCCGTTGTCCGACGCCGCCGAGGTCAGTTTCAGCGACGCGTTGCAGCACGACTTTGTCGGACTCAGCGCCGACAGCGCACTAGCGATCTATCTGGAAGAACAGGCGCTGCACAGCGGCGCACGAATGCAGGTGCGCATTCGCGCCGATGGCTTTGATGGCGCAATGCGTATGGTCGCCCGTGGCGCCGGCCTGGCCATCGTGCCGTTGGCCGCTGTCCAACGCGCGATGCTCGAGCAGTTCAAGTGCGTGACTCTGAATGAGCCATGGGCGCGTCGCAGGTTATTGCTCTGCGCGAGAGACTTCGCCGCGCTGCCGGGTTATGCCACCGCGTTGTTACAAGCGCTCAGCGCTGCGCGCGTTTCTGAGCACTCCGATGTCGACCCCAGACAACTGAGCGAAAACCGGGCGCTATAGGGTGCGACTTCAATTCTCAAGTCCACTTGCCCGGAGTCCCCATGACCGCGACCGCCCCTATCACCGTTCTGCGCGACACTCACCCGCTGCCGGTACTCGACGCCTGCAAATGGGAAAAACTCGAAGGCGACCCGCACACCGTCAACCTCAACGCCTACACCAGCGAAGACGGCAGCAAGATCATGGGCACTTGGATCTGCACGCCAGGCAAGTGGCGCGTCGATTATGTGAAGTGGGAGTACTGCCATTTCCAGGAAGGCTACTGCGTGATCACCCCGGACGGCATGGCGCCGATCCACCTGCGCGCCGGCGATATCTTCGTCGTTGAGCCGGGCATGAAAGGCACGTGGGAAGTGGTCGAGACCGTACGCAAATATTTCGTCTTCGCCTGATGCAAAAAAGCCGGGAAATCACCCGACGTGATTTCCCGGCAAATGTCCCGGCGTTGCTAAAACCTGTGGCGAGGGGATTTATCCCCGCTCGACTGCGCAGCAGTCGCAACCCCTGAGCACGCGGTTTGCCTGACACCATCCAGGGGGCTGCTGCGCAACCCAACAGGGATAAATCCCCTCGCCACACAGGGCTGATCGCGATTACTGCGGCTTGCGATAGCTGTTGATGATCGCCGAAAAATCCTTCCCGCCGTCACCGCGCTGGCTCATCGCCTGATACAACTGCTGCGCCACCGCGCCGAGCACCACCGGTTGATGCGCCTGCCGCGCCGCTTCCGTCGCCAGCCCCAGATCCTTGAGCATCAGCTCCGCGCCGAAACCACCGGTATAACCGCGCGAGGCCGGCGCCGTTTCGACGATGCCCGGCCAGGGGTTGTACATCTCCGAACTCCAGCAGCGGCCGGTCGAACTGTTGATGATTCCGGCCAGCACGCCGGTGTCGATCCCCAGCGCATCGCCCAACGCCATCGCTTCACTGACGCCGACCATCGAAATCGCCAGCAGCAGGTTGTTGCAGATCTTGGCGATCTGGCCGGTGCCGACTTCACCGCAATGCACGATGTTGCGGCCCATCTGCGCCAGCACCGGTTGCAGGGTGGCGAACAGTTCCGGGGTAGCGCCGACCATGAAGGTCAGGGTCCCGGCCGTCGCACCGCCAGTGCCGCCGGAGACCGGCGCATCGGCCATGGCCACGCCGTGTTTGGCGGCGGCCGCCGCTACGTCGCGGGCGGTCTGCGGATCGATAGTGCTGCAATCCACCGCCGGCACACCTTTGCCGATACCAGCAAGTACGCCGTCTTCACCCAGCCAGACACTGCGCACATGCACAGCGGCCGGCAGCATGGTGATCACCAGTTCGGCATCCTCGGCAGCCTCACGCGCCGAAGCACGAATGCTGCCGCCCAGTTGCTCGAGTTCCGCCAGCACGGTTTTGTTCAGGTCGACCAGGTTCAACGAGTGGCCAGCCTTGATCAGGTTGCGCGCCATCGGCGCGCCCATGTTGCCCAGCCCGATAAATGCGATTTTCATGGCCATTCCTCAGCGCAGGTTGATGGTGGTGTTTACGCCGTCGTTGACGCTGTCGTCATCGAACCAGCGCGCCGTGACCGTTTTGGTCTGCGTGTAGAACTGCACCACTTGCTTGCCGTACGGGCCGAGGTCGCCGAGTTTCGAACCGCGCGAGCCGGTGAAGCTGAAGAACGGTACCGGTACCGGAATCGGGATGTTGATGCCGACCTGCCCGACGTCGATTTCCGTCTGGAATTTGCGCGCCGCCGCGCCGCTCTGGGTGAACAGGCCAGTGCCGTTGCCGAACGGATTGGCGTTGACCAGCGCGATCGCCTGATCGAGGGTGTCGACTTCAAGCACCACCAGCACCGGGCCGAAGATTTCCTGGGTGTAGATCTGCATGTCGGTGGTCACCCCGGAGAACAGGGTCGGGCCGACAAAATTGCCTTGTTCATAACCCGGCACGCTGATGTCACGACCATCGAGTTCAAGCTTGGCGCCTTCCTTGATGCCGCTTTCGATCAGTTCGAGGATCCGCGCCTTGGCCTTTTTCGAAATCACCGGGCCGACATCGGTACCCGGCTCGCTGCCGGCGTTGACCTTGAGCTTCTGCGCCAGCGCTTTCAGATCCGGCAGCCACTGTTTTGCGGCACCGACCAGCACCACCACCGAGGTGGCCATGCAGCGTTGCCCGGCAGCACCGAAACCGGCACCGACCAAGGCATTCAGCGCTTGCTCGCGATTGGCATCCGGCAGCACCACAGCGTGGTTTTTTGCGCCCATCATCGACTGCACGCGTTTGCCGTGTTTGCCGGCCAGGTCATAAACGTGGGTGCCGACAGCGGTCGAACCGACGAACGACACGGCTTTGATGTCTTTGTGCGTGCACAGTCCATCGACCACATCCTTGCCGCCGTGAACCACGTTGAGCACGCCAGCAGGGACGCCCGCTTCGATCGCCAGCTCCACCAGCAACATGGTCGACAGCGGATCCTGTTCCGACGGCTTGAGCACGAAGGTGTTGCCGCAGGCGATCGCCATCGGAAACATCCACAGCGGAATCATCGCCGGGAAGTTGAACGGCGTGATGCCGGCGCACACGCCTATCGGCTGGCGCAGGGTGTAAGTGTCGACGCCGCCAGCGACGTTCTCGGCGAACTCGCCCATTTGCAGGGTGCCGATCGAGCACGCGTGCTCGACCACTTCCAGGCCACGGAAAATATCGCCTTCGGCATCAGCAATGGTCTTGCCCTGCTCGGCGCTGAGGACCACGGCGATGCGTTTGGAATGCTCACGGATCAGCGCTTGCAGCTTGAGCATGATGCGCATCCGCGCGCCGATCGGGGTCAGTTTCCAGGTCTGGAAGGCACGCTGGGCGGCGCTGACAGCGGCATCGACCTCAGCGGCGGTGGCGAACGGAACCTTGGCCAGCACTTGCTGGGTGGCCGGGTTGACGATGTCGTGCCACTCGGTGGACTGCGACTCGACCCATTCGCCGTCGATCAGCAGTTTGACCTTTTGCAGCGTGGTGTCGTTGGGCGTAAGCGATGCGTTCATGCTGGTCTCCAGAACTTGTTTTTATCGTAGGAGCCAAGGCGAAAGGTTCGCCTTGAGATGAGGCGTGTGTCACGAATTGGTTGTCGGACTGTTTTTGGAGTATAGATGTGCAAACTTCTAATAAGAACGCACATATAAGCCCGACCATCATGCAAAAAAACATCACCTCGCTAGGCTCGCTGAACTGGGACGACCTGAAGTTTTTCCTCGAAGTCGCCCGCACCCGCAAGGCCAGCACCGCCGCCAAACGCCTGGCTGTCGACTACACCACGGTGTCGCGACGGATCAGCTCGCTGGAAGCGGCGCTCGGCACATTGCTGTTCGAAAAATCCCGCACCAGCGGTTTCGTCCTGACTACCGAAGGCCAGCGCTTGCTCGGTTATGCCGAGTCGATCGAAAGCACGTTGCACATGGCCTGCGAGCAAGTCTCGGGCTCGGGCGTTGCCCTGTCCGGACACGTGCGCATGGGCTGTACTGAAGGCTTCGGCAGTTTTTTCATCACCCCGCAACTGAGCCATTTCGTCGACGCCTACCCGGCAATCTCGGTGGATATCCTGCCGCTGCCGCACTTCATCAGCCTGTCCAAACGCGAGGCCGACATCGTCATTGCCCTCGAGCGGCCGGAGCACGGGCCGTACGTCTGCTGCAAACTTTGCGACTACCGCTTGCAGCTGTACGCAACCCAGGACTATCTGGACAAACACCCACCGATCCGCCGCCCGGCCGACTTGAGCAAGCATCAATTCATCAGTTATGTGGACGACCTGGCGTTCAGCTCGGAGCTGCTCTACCTGGCCAACGTGCTGCCCGGCGCCAGCGCAAACTTGCGCAGCACCAGCGTGATTGCGCAATACGTCGCCGCGCAGCAGGGGCGCTCGCTGGCGATCCTGCCGTGCTTCCTCGCCGCACAAGACCCGCGATTGCTGCCGGTGCTGCCGGAGGAAATCGACATCACCCGACAGTTCTGGATGTACTGCCGGGAGGATCTGCGCAAGTTGAAGCGGATTACCTTGTTGTGGGATTACATTCGCGAGGTGACTGAGCGTAATCAGGCGTTGTTGATGGGTGAAACGCGGGAGATGCGCTTTGCCGATTAGTCGGCGCTGACCACAATCGACACCCGGCGATTTTCCGTACGCCCCGCTGCGGTGTCGTTGGAAGCCACCGGTTCGCTGCTGCCCAGGCCTTGCAGCTGGATGTTTTCCTGCTTCATGCCGACCGTGCCGAGGACGTTGGCAACGCTCCTGGCCCGGCGCAGCGACAGTTGCTGATTGTAGGTTTCCTTGCCGGACGCATCGGTGTGGCCATCGACGCGCACCCGCTCGATTCCCACGCCGAGCAACGCCTTGCCGATGCGTTCGACGATTTCCGTGCTGGCTGCGTTCAGGCTTTCGACATCGCTGCCAAAAAGCACTTTGCCCGACAGGCCGAACTCCCAACCGTCGTCGGTCAATTCGAAACCCTGCTGTTTGAGCACGGCAACCTGCGCCGGTGTCAGGCCTTTCTGCGGGGCGGTCTGGCAACCGCTCAGGGTCAGCGCGGCCATCAGCAGCAATGCGGAAAACAGTCGAAAGGGAAGTGTGAACACGGGCATCAGCTCCTGGTGTGAACGGAATCGACCGGGCGCTCCGACCCGGCGGTGAATTGCGCGCCGCGCGACAGGCGCTTGGCCTGATACATCGCCGCGTCGGCTGCGTTGAGCAAGGCGCCCGGCGTGGCGCCATGATCGGGATAGACGGCGATGCCGATACTCAGCGAGGACATCACACTGCTGTCGCCGGGCAGGGTGATCGGCATGTCCATGCTGGCGAGAATCTTGTCTGCGATGTGCTCAGCGTCTTCGACCGTGTGCAGCGGCGCGAGCAGCACGGCGAACTCGTCGCCGCCCAGCCGAGCGACCAGATCATCCTCGCGCAATTGCGCTCGCACGCGATTGGCGATCGCCACCAGCACGGCGTCGCCCGAGGCGTGGCCGAAGTTATCGTTGATGCCTTTGAAGCGGTCGCTGTCGAGAAACAGCACGGCGACCCGCTCATCGTGTTTTTTGCCGTTGCGCAAGGCGCGCATCAAGCGGCCTTCGAAAAACGCACGGTTGGGCAACCCGGTGAGGCTGTCGTGGGTCGCTTGGTGAGCGAGAGTTTCGTTTTCGTTCTGCAGATGGGTTTGCCACGACTCGAGTTCGCCGAGCAAGGCATTGAAGTCATTGCCCAGATTATCCAGTTCAGCGATTTGCGCCGGCGGCACGCGCCGATCCAGCGCTCGCTCACTGCGCGCGGCGTGGGCGACGGCGGCGAGGCTGTGCAATGGGCCAATGATTGCGCGCAGCTGCCGCCGCGCCAGATAGAGCGCGACCCAGGCGCTGATCGCGGTGCAGAGCACAATCCCGGCCAGGCCGCTGAGCAGGAAGCGCATCAGGCTGCCGCCGTGGCCGATGAGCAGGACGCGACCGATTTCGCGGTCCTGATGCTCAATCGGCAGGCTGACCGGTTTTTCCAGAATGACGCGGGTGATCTGCATTTCCAGCTCGGAGAACAAGCCGGTATCAGCGCGCTGCCATTGCGCGATCAATTGGCCTTGCGCGTCGAGCACTCGGGCATCTGCCACTTCCTCGGTGGAAGCGATGATCGCCAGCGCTTCGGTTGCCGCTGCTTTGTCATTGAACACGACGGCCGCTTCGACGGTGTAGCTGATCGACCGGGCGATCAAGTGCAGGTTGTGGTCGGCATACACCCGCAGCGCCAGCACGCCCAGCAAGGTCAGCGAAACACTGGCCATCGCCACCGCCACCAGCGCGACGATCAAATGCCCACGGCCGATGACCGAGCCCAGCGTGGGACGAGCCTTCCAACTGAACAGCTTCATGGCGCCGCCGCTTTGCGACGGGACAACTGCAACACGCTGGGGTGTATGCGCACACCACTGCGAGCCACGGAGTCGAGATTGACCTCGAACGACACTTGTTCATCGCCAACGCGCAGGCAGAACAGACTGCCGACGGTGCATTGATCGTCCGCTTCGCTGATGCTCAGCACCGGATGCCCGATCAACGATGCAAACAGGCGACTGCGTTCATCGGCGGTGAGCTTGCCGATGTACACCGCATCGCATTCGCTGACGATGCCCGGGTTGTCCGCCAGCAGACGCCGCACAGCCACCGGCCGGCCCGTGGCTTGGGTGGTGCCTTTGACCAGGTCATCGGTGTATTCGGTGGGGCCGACGATGCACAGGCGCAATTGCGCCGGTTCCACCGGCCAGCGTGCATAGCTGAGGATGCCAAGCACCACTTGCGTGACCGCTTTGGCCCGTTGCTCGGCCGGCCCGGTTTGCGCTTGGGCGATGGCGCTGCCCGTGAACAACCAGAGCAAAACGATCAGCAATGCGTGCTGGCAGGCCACCACACGCTGTGTCGCCCAGACGGCCACCTTCATGGAGGGATTCTCTTGGAGCGTAACGAAATGATGCCGCAACGATAGCACAGCGCCAGAACACCAGCGAGGCGCCTGCCTCTGACCGGTTGGTCAGTATTCGTTGTCGGTCATTCAGCACTTCATCCCTGAGACTCGGTGCCCTCCTCCAGTTCCAGCATCAGCCCGCTCAGACGCTTGACCTTGCGCTGCACCGCTTCCTCAAACACGCCGGCACGTGGCTCGATCAAGGTGAACCAGTGCCGGGCGCGAGTAATTCCGGTGTAGATCAGTTCTTTGGTCAGCACGGGGTTCAACGCATCCGGCAGGATCAGCGCCGTATGGGCGAACTCCGAGCCCTGGGACTTGTGCACCGTCATGGCGTACACGGTTTCAACATCATTGAGCCGACTCGGCAACACGAAGCGCACGCCGCCCTGACCATCGTTACGCGGGAAGGCCACGCGCAGAACGGTTTTGCCGATCTCTGCGCCTTCACGCTCGGGCAGTTTCAGGGCGATGCCGATGTCGCCGTTCATCAGGCCCAGACCATAGTCGTTGCGTGTCATCAGCACCGGCCGACCTTCATACCACTGCTGATCGCTCTCGATCAGACGCGCCTTGAGCAATGCAGCGGTGATGCGCTGGTTCAGACCTTCAACGCCCCATGGCCCTTTGCGCACGGCGCACAGCAACTGGAATGTGTCGAACGCCTGCAAGACTTCGCGCGCCCAATCTATCCAGTCCGCATACTCAAGTGGCCGCGTTGACGGTGGACGCTGATCGCGCAGTACGCTCAGGTAATGGCGATAACCTTGCGGGCCGTTGCCGTGACCTTCGAGCAACAGGCGTTCGAGCTTCTGATCATGTTCGCCTTTGAGCGGTAACGAATACACGTCGTCGTAGCTGCCGGCCGCGAGCAACTGTCGCGCCTCGTCGGCCAATTGCTGATTGACCCGGCGCGCGAGCTGACCGATGCCACTGCCCTCGCCGAAACGGCGCGAGTGACGCAGCATCACGACTTGCTGCGCCAGCGTGTGGGTGCCGTCGCGGTCTTCATGCAAACCGCTGCCCTGCAACGACTCGCCACTGACTGACTCCAGCCATTGCCGCGTCTGCGGGCTGTACCAACCGCCCTCGGCGTCACGGCACAGATCGCCCAGCACCGCACCGGCCTCGACCGAGGCCAGTTGATCCTTGTCGCCCAGCAGCACCAGCCGAGCATGGGCCGGCATGGCGTCGAGCAAGTTGGCCATCATTTCCAGGTCGATCATCGAAGCTTCGTCGACCACCAGCACATCCAGCGGCAGGCGGTTGCCGGCATGGTGACGGAAATGCCGGGTGCCCGGTCGACTGCCGAGCAGACGGTGCACGGTGGTCACATCGCTGGGGATCGCCGCGCGCACCGCTTCGGCGACTTGCAGTGATTGCACTTGCTGACTGATCGACTCGGTCAAACGCGCAGCGGCCTTGCCGGTCGGTGCCGCCAGACGAATGCGCAGCGGATGGCCAGCCTCGACGGCTGGTGCCTGCAGCAACGCGAGCAAGCGCACCACGGTAGTGGTTTTCCCCGTGCCCGGGCCGCCAGTGATGATGCTGAAGGCGCTGCGCGTAGCGAGAGCACAGGCGAGTTTTTGCCAATCGATGACAGCTGCGGATTCCGCGCCGCCGAACAATTCGTTCAGACGCTGCGGCAGATCATCCGGCGTCGGCTCCTGTTGCATCAAGCGTTGGCGCAACGCTGCATCGATGCGGCGTTCGTAGGTCCAGTAGCGGCGCAGGTACAGGCGTTTCGAGGACAGCACCAATGGACGTGTCTGCGCTGTTTCACTCGGGTCAGCAGCCAGGGCCACCAATGGACTGCTTGCCAGCACTTTGCACCAATGGGCTCCATCGAGCGTTTCGAGCAGTTGCGAGGGCAGCAGCAACACACCGCCCTGCACGTCGCCTTCGGGCGGCAATGACAGTGCAAAATCCGGCGCCTTGAGGGTTTCAAACAGGTCCAGACACACATGACCATGGCCGAGCTGGTGACTGGTCAACGCCGCAGCCAGCAGCACCAACGGGTCGGTCTCGGGCTCGAGTTCATGCAGGAAAGCGACAAAGGCGCGGTCCAGCGCACGCAGCCAGCCGCGCTCGACCCAACGGCTCAGCAACAACAGCAAATCATCGGCGCGGGTCAGCGGCGAGAGTTTCGACAGGCTGTCCGCTTCCAGCGGCGTCGGCAACAGATCGGCGAATGTGCGGCTCATAGCAGGACTCCCTGTTCCCAGGCGGGTTCGGACTTGGGTTCGGGTTTGCCCTGGAACATCCGGTCGAGGCGTTCGATCAATTCCCGTGGCGGACGCACGAAGTACACGCCGCGACTCTCCGCACGCGTACCGCGTAGAAACAGATACAGCGCCCCGCCGACATGGCGGTCGTAATCGTAATCCGCCAGCCGCGCTTTCAACTGGCGATGCAGTGCCAACAGATAAAGTACGTATTGCAGGTCGTAACGGTTGTCGAGGATCGACTGCTCCATGGCCTGCACGGTGTAGGCCTGATCATCCACGCCGAGCCAGTTGGATTTGTAATCGGCGACGTAATAACGGCCTGCGTGCTCGAAGGTCAGATCGATAAAGCCCTTGAACATGCCGTTGAGTTGCACGGGTTCTGCCGCAACACGAGCGACGCCATTGTGGGTGTGCTGGCGCACCTGTTCATCGAGCTTGAGCACGTCGACTTTGTGGCTGGCGAACCAGAACTCCATCTCGACGCGGTATTGCTTCAACTGCTCAAGAACCACCGGCGGTTGCCCGCCCGCGATCGGCAACGGCGACTTGAGCAAATGCTGCAGCCAGTCAGTCAGCGTGGTAATCCAGCCTTGCCAGCCGCGCAGGTTGCAACGCCGGGCAATCGCATCTTCCAGCGCTTCGCGGGTAACCGAAAAACCTTCAGCGCCCGCCCATTCGAGCAAGCCATGCAAAAACGTGCCGGGATTCGGTCCGCGAGGAAAACGGTGGATATCGGCGCCACCGCTGATGATTTCGCGGGGTGCGTCGGGGTCGAGGCGCTCGTCGTCGAAGAGCTTTTGCGCCTGCGGACTGTCCGGTGCTTCATCGCTGCCGACGCTCAATACGTCGCTGATGCGCAAAGCGCTATAGGAAGCGATCCACCAGTTTTCACTGGCTTTGCGCTTGGGCCGTAGCGTCGCTCGCAGGACTGCTTCATTGCGCGGCGGCTGGTAATGCTCATCAGTGGGCTGAGGCATTTCGCCGATGCCAATCGCCGCGCAGTCTTGCTGCAGATCCCGCAGCCAGCGATTCAATTCGCTGGACTCGCCCAAAGCGGCACCGCCACCGAGCAAATAACCCAACGCCGACAGATGCAACACCGAGCTGTTGTTATTGCCGCGCTTGAGATCGGTGACGCCCAGCCAGCAGGCATGCTGCGCGCGCGTTAATGCGACATACAGAAGACGCAGATCTTCGGCCAGACGCTCATCGTCAGCCAGGGCGATCAACTCGGGGGTCGGCTTGAGGCTGATCTGCGCCTTGCCCGCAACGTCGTGGTAATGCAGCGGCAAACGGCTGCCATCCACCGGTTTCGCCGAGCAAATGAATGGCAGGAACACCAGCGGATATTCCAGACCCTTGGATTTGTGGATGGTCACCACTTTGACCAGTTGCTCGTCGCTTTCCAGACGCAGAATCTGCTCTTCACCGGCCTGACCGGACAGTGCCAGCAACTCGGCCAGATGGCGGATCAACGCTTGCTCCCCGTCCAGTTCAGCGGCGGCTTGCTGCATCAGTTCCGAGAGGTGCAAAAGGTTGGTCAGCACGCGTTCGCCGTCACTGCGCTGCATCAGGGTTTGCGGCAGGTGGAAGTCGTGAAGCAGGCGGCGCAACATCGGCAACACGCCCTGTTTACGCCAGAGCTCTCGATAGCCACGGAACTGCATGACCCGGGCTTCCCAGACCATTTCGTCCTGGTTCAACAGCTCCAGCTCGATCAGCGGCAGGTTCAGTGTGGTGCAGGCCAGCGCAGCCTTGAGCGAGCGTTCGACATCGGGTTCGGCGCAAGCCTTTAGCCACGCCAGCAGGTCGTGCGCCTCTTGCGCGGCGAACACCGAATCCTTGTCCGAGAGATAAACACTGCGCACCCCTCTGGCGGCGAGTTCAGCGCGTACGGCCTGGGCCTCTTTACCGTCGCGGACGAGGATCGCGATGTCAGAAGGACGCAGACCTCTGAGGTCATCTGCCTGAACAAAACCAGCGCTACCGTTTTGCCCGCCATTGAGCAGTGCGGTGATTTGACTGGCGCAGGCGGCGGCCATTTGCTGGCGATAAACCGAGCCGGACAGCGGCTGATCGCTAGGCAGTAGCCAGACATTGAGTGCCGCGACGTCTTGCCCGGCAATCCGCAGCGTTTCCTTGCGTCCCTGAGACTCGACCGGGAGGAACGGTACCGGGTTTTCGCCATTTCTTTCGCGAAACAAAAACGCGCCGCGTCCCTGCTCTCGGGACTCGGCGCGTTCGAACACGTGATTGACCGCTGTCACCATGCCGTGGCTGGAGCGGAAGTTGGTGCCTAGTGTATGCAAACGGCCGGTAGTGGCCTGACGTGCGCGCAGATAGGTGTAGATGTCGGCACCACGAAAGGCATAGATCGCCTGCTTCGGGTCGCCGATCAGGAACAGGCCGGTGTCAGGGTGATTGTCTTCAATGCGGTAAATGCTCTCGAAGATGCGGTACTGAACCGGGTCGGTGTCCTGGAATTCGTCGATCAGCGCGACCGGGAACTGCTCGCGGATCAGCGTTGCCAGACGCTCGCCGCCCTCCGATTGCAGCGCGGCATCCAGACGCAACAGCATATCGTCGAACCCCATTTCCGCGCGGCGACGCTTCTCTTCTTCAAAACGCGCGCCGACCCACTTGGCAGCGTGTTGCAGAACAGCGGCATCGGGCGTCGGCAATCCGTCGAGGCTCGACTTCAGTTCGGACATGGCGTTCAGCCCCGGATGACTGGGCGCCTGGCCTTTCCAGGCTTCGGCCATGCCATCGGGTGTCAATCGGGTGAAGCCGGTGCCAATGTCCAGTTGCTCAAGCGCCTCGTCTTCGGCCCAGGTCTTGAGCTTCTCGAACCAGGGCTCGAAATAACGCGCCTGCATTTTGCGGCCATCGACGGTTTTGCTGGCGACGCCTTCATGGCAGAGAGCAAGCAGCTGGTCTGCCCAGTCACGCCAAGGCATTTTCAGTTCGACCAACGCCGCTCGCCGCTCCAGCAAGCACTCCTCGATCAGCTCCGCAGGCGCCTTGCCTTCATCGGTGTCACGCTCGCTGGCAAACAAGCCACGTACCCGAGGCAGCAACGCGGCAGGGCCACCCCAATTGCTGCGCACCCAGTTCAGCGCATCGCCCTGCATCGGGTAGCAGAACAGTCGCCAGTAATCGCGCAACACTTCGCCAAGCAGATCGCTGTGATCGGTTTCCAGCGACTGCGTGAACAGGCTGCCACTGTCGAACGCATGCTCACGCAGCATGCGCTGACACCAGCTGTGAATGGTCGAGACGGCGGCTTCGTCCATCCACTGCGCGGCGATATCGAGGCGGTTGGCACAGCCTGGCCATTGTTGCGGATCGAACTGATCGCGCAGCTCGGCAATCAGTCCGTCCGGGGCAACAATTTCGTCGCGGAAGAACCGCGCGGCCTCAGCCAAGCGTGTCCGAATGCGTTCACGCAGCTCTTTGGTGGCAGCGTCGGTAAACGTCACTACGAGGATCTGCGGCGGCAGCAGTTCGCGTGCGAAACCGCTTGTCTCCCCGCCATGACCGAGAATCAGCCGCAGATAAAGTGCCGAGATCGTAAAGGTTTTGCCGGTGCCGGCGCTTGCCTCGATCAACTGACTGCCGCGCAACGGGAAGGCCAGAGCCAACGGTGTCTTGGTACTCATGCGCGGGCACCTTCGCTGGACAATGAACGCCATGGCGCTTCGAATACTGGGCGGTACAAGGCGTCGCACCAGCCGGTGAAGGTTTCGTCTGCCAACAGTGCATCGAAATCGGGATATTGCCGGAGCAGTGCCGGGCTTTCACGCCGCTCGCCGTTGCTGGTCTGGCCATCACCGTCATAGGCTTTTCGCGCAGCTGCTTCGGCTTTGACCGGGTCAGTTTGAGACAACCAGGCGAACGCGGTTTTTATCGCAATCGGCAAGGGTTGGCGCATGCCGGATTGCCAAGCAAGAAGCAGGTCACCGAGCAAACGCAACGCTCGGTCTCGCTCCATTGGCTCAAGCAACAACGTGTCGTCACTGGCGACCAATGCCGTGGTCAGCGCATGCTCGCTGGCGCAGGCGACCAGATGGGTAACCCACGATTTGGTCAGCCGATGCCACTTGCGAGTTTTGATCGAGCCGATGCTATTGGGAATGGTCGTGACCGACAGCAGGCCGCCATCGGCGCGTTGATGCAGGTTTGCGAGCCAGCCCTCCAGCCGCAAACCCTGCAGGTCGAGACTGACCGGGATTGCACTACTCAATGGCGTCGGCCATAACGTCAGCAACTGTTGATAACGCTGCAGAAGATCCGGCAGCGGTTCGATCAACTCTCGCTGCAGACATTCGCCGAAGCCAGCCATCGGCAACAAACCACTGTTTTGCAGGCGCAGCGCCCGGGCGTGCAGTGCCTGATCGACATCGTCCGGCTGACTGAGTGCGGCCTCCAGCAAACTGTCGCTCAGCGTGTAGCGCTGTAGGGCGTCCAGCACGAAAGGTTCTTCATCTGCCAACGGCGCTTGCGCCGCCTCGAAATAGACCTTGAGACGCTGGGTGAAAAAATGCCGAACCGGGTTACGCAGAAAGTCCTGCAGCAATGCCAGCGTCAGCGGTTCCTCTTGAACATATGGCGCGAGTAGGGGTGCTTCACTTTGCTGCGTTTTCTCTTGATGCAACACCTGCCACTCGCTGGCGTAGCTGAACAGTTGCTCGCCTTCGTGGAAATAGCGGGCACTGAAAGGTTGCAGGGGATGTTCTTCGGTCAGCGCGTCCAACAGATCCTGGCTTGGGTCGATTGAACGCCAGCCGCTGGCGAGGTGATCGCGCAACTGGCCGATGAGCACCGAGGCAGGTCGTTCGCTGTTGTCACGGATGCTGCGACCGACCCAACTGATATAGAGCTGAGTGCGTGCGGATAACAGCGCTTCAAGTAACAGGTAACGGTCGTCTTCACGTCGTGAGCGGTCGCCAGGTCGGTAATCGCTGCCCATCAGATCGAAGTCCAGCGGCGGCTGCGCGCGCGGATAATCGCCGTCGTTCATGCCCAGCAGACATACCAGTTTGAAAGGAATGGCACGCATCGGCATCAAGGTGCAGAAATTCACCGCACCCGCGAGGAATCGTTGCGACAAACGGCCCTGATCCAGCCCGGCGAGCCAGGCTTCGCGCACGACAGTCAGCGGCAGTTCGTCAGTCAGCCCGACCGCCTCGCAGGTTTCCAGCCAGGTCTCGCGAAGCTCTTCGAGCTGGGTCAGCAGGTAGTCGTCGTGCTCGTTGCTCGCCTGAAAGAACACCTGCATCAGCGCCTGCAAGCGCAGCCCCCACTCTTTCGGTTGAGCCGGTTGCGTGAGTTGCTGATGAGCGATTTCCAAGGCATCCAGCAGCGCAACCAATGGCCCGATCAGGGCAGCATCAAGTCCACCAATTTCGTCGTAAGGCTCGATACCTGCACATGCATCGGCACTGCCGACGGCGTAGCCCAGCAGCATTCGGCGTAGACCGAAATGCCAGCTGTTCTGCTCCAGTTCCTCCGGCAAACCGAGACCGGCCCGTTGCTCGGCACTCATGCCCCAACGCACGCCGGCGCCCTCGATCCAGCGGTGCAGAGTTGGCAGGTCACGTTCCTCTACGCCAAAGCGAGTACGCAGAGCTGGAACATCGAGCAGGTCGAGGATCTCGCTGACCGGGAAACGGCTGTCCGGCAGCTTGAGCAGGTGCTCGACGGCGATCAGTAATGGATCACGTCCTCGCTGGCCCTGGTCCGCCAAAGTGAACGGAATGAAGCGCGGGTCAAATCGATCGAGCTGACCGAAAACCGCGCGGATATGCGGGGCGTAGCTGTCGATATCCGGGACCATCACGATCACGTCCCGTGGGCGTAGAGCCGGGTCAGCGCTGAAACGCGCCAGGAGTTGATCGTGCAGGATTTCGACTTCGCGCTGGGCACTGTGGGCGATGTGAAAACGTATTGAATGGTCTTGGGTTGCATCGACCGCTGGCCAGAGTTCGCGTGTCTCGTTGAGGGGGCGTAACTCCAGAATGTCATCCTGCAGCTGGTTAAGCATGTTGCGGGGCTGGGCTTCGCTGAACAGGTCGATGCGGCCGTCACGAAAGGCTGCGCGGTAGCTGTTGGGATCGTCGTAGCTGTCGAGCAGGTTGATATAGTCGCGACCTTGCTTCCCCCAAGCGGCCAGCAACGGATGTGCGTGCTGATGCAGGGTCTCGGCATCAAGTACAACTGGCATCCCGCTTTTGCGTTGTTGGCGCTTGTATTGATGTCGCAGCAGATCCTTGTCGGCAACGATATCGGCCCAGTGATGGCGACAGGGGTTGTGTACGCAAAGCAATACCTGGCTAAAACGTGCCAGACCGGCGAGCGCTTCAAGTACCTGCGCGGGTAGCGAAGAAATACCAAAAACGATCACACGCGGTGGCAGTGAAGCCGGTGCCTCATCAAGAGTGTTGATGCGCTCCATGAAACGTTGATGGACGCCGGCACGACTCTGCGCCATGCCTTGTTCGCCGACGTCATCCAGCAGCGCTCGCCACAACTCGGCCTGCCAGCAACTGGTCGGTGGCAGAGGTTTGATTTCACCTCGCACATTGCGCAGTTGGTGGCGGCCTTCCGCCCAATCTTCCAGCCAGTCGGCCCGATAAACTTGATATTGGTCGAACAGGTCCGCGAGGCGCTCTGACAATTGGTAGCGCTTACGCAGATCGCTGTCGTGGGTGAGGAAGCGTTGCAGCGGCTCGAAATGTGGGCGGTCAATTACCTGTGGCAAGAGGCGCATCAGGCGCCAGGTCAGCGGGGCTTTGTCGAGCAGGGATTTAGCCGGAATTTCTTCTCGTCCCAATACCATGCGATACAGCTGCCACATGAAACTGCCGGGTAGTTGCACGTCAATCGCCGCAGCGATCCCGCAACCGCCAAGGTCATCGTCTTCGGGATCCTCAGCCAATGCCAGTTTGAGCCATTGGGCGATGCCGTTGCTTTGTACCAAAGCGATTTCGTTCTCCAAGGGTGCCAGTGGGTAGCGCCGCATGATGCTGACCACAAGACTGCGCAGCTCATCGAGACTGTTGCTCTGAACCACCATGAATGCAGCGTTGAGGGACTGGGCGTCCGACATATGGATTCCTTGGAAAATCGCTAAAGCCGAGGCAGAACCTTAGCACTGTCGGCCGGCTGTGACAGCCGGACGAGGTCTGCGAAGCCTGTAAGAACTTTCTCGCAGGCAAAACAAAACCCCAACTGCTTTCGCAATTGGGGTTTCGGAATTTAATCT